>JAUUZV010000135.1 GCA_030592085.1 Clostridia bacterium
AAATAACAACAAGATCGTACTTATCTTCACATGCTTTTTTTGTTAAAGATATGGCATGTTTTGACCTTTTAGTAGCAACTACATCAACTTCATATCCTGCATCATTTAATCTAGAAACGACATAATCTAGATGATTAACAAAATCTTTCTTTCCGCTTTCTGGATTGTAAATAATCTTACATCTTTGCATAATATCACCTACTTCAGTTAATAACATTATAACATAATTATATCTATTATTGTTAATTACTAGTTTAATAATAAAAAGACTGTGAAATCGCTATTCCACAGTCTTTTAAAGTTATAATATTATTGATTTTAATCAATTAAAGCTTGAGCAGCAGTTATAATAGCTGTTTTATAAATATCTTCAATATTACACCCTCTAGATAAATCGTTTACTGGCTTATTTAGTCCTGCTAAGATAGGCCCCATTGCCTCAAAATTTCCCAATCTTTGTGCAATTTTATACCCTATATTACCTGAGTTTAAATCCGGAAATATAAATGTATTTGCATTTCCTGCAACATTACTACTTGGATATTTTTTCAATCCAACACTTGGCACAAACGCTGCATCAAATTGCATTTCTCCATCTATTTCATAGCCTGAATTGCTTTCCTTTGCTATTTTGGTTGCTTTGGCAACTTTTTTACTTTCATCTGTTTCTGCACTACCATTAGTTGAAAAAGATAAAAGCGATACTTTTGGGACAATTCCAAACATTTCAGCTGCCTTGGCAGATTCAATTGCAAATTCTGCTAATTGTTCTGCAGTAGGATTTGGATTAATTGCACAATCTGCAAAAATATACTTTTCTTCTCCTCTAACCATTAAAAAATAGCCAAAAGTTCTTGATATTCCTGGTTTTGTTTTAATGATCTGTAACGCTGGTCTTACAGTGTCGCCTGTAGAACGAGTGGCTCCGCTAACTAATCCATCTGCTTTATTCATGTATACTAACATAGTTCCAAAATAATTCTCATTTGATAATATTTGTTTTGCTTCTTCAATTGTTGTTTTCCCTTTTCTTCGTAACACAAAACTTTCTACCATCTTATCAAAATCCTTATATGTCTTTGGATCGATTATTTCACAAAGAGAAGTATCTAATTTTATAGGTATATCCTTTGGATTTCCAATGAGAATTGGCTTAAGAAAATCTTCCTTACATAATTTTATTACTGCGCTTATTACTCTTTCGTCATGTATTTCAGGAAATACTATTTTAAGCCCTTTTCCGGTGATTTGTTGTTTTAATTTGTCAATTATATTAGCCATTCAATCACTCCTAACTCATATAGTTTACATTATTTATACGATTTTTCAATTCTTTTTATATAGATTTTATTTTTTTCTAGTTTATGATAAAATAGTTTTAGGTGATTTTATGAAAAAACTAGACACAATTTTATTTGATTTAGATGGTACATTAATAGACACGAATGAGATAATTATTCAAAGTTTTATTTCTTCTTTTGAAAGGCACTTTCCTAATTTATCTTTAAGTAGAGAGAAAATCTCAACATTTATTGGTCCTACATTGCATGATACGTATAGTAACTATACAAATAACCCTGAGTTGATCCAAAAAATGATTGATTCTTATCGTGAATTTTATGTTAAATATGAAATAGGAAATTTTAAAATTTATCCACAAGTAGAAGAAGTTATTAAAAAGCTTTATAAGCAAGGATATAACTTAGGAATTGTTACATCAAAGTTTAAAGTGGCAGCTTGGCCTAGCTTTACTTATTATGGATTAGAGAAGTATTTTAGTGTCTTTATTTCATTAGATGACGTTATAAACCCTAAACCTAATAAAGAACCAATTGTGACAGCATTAAGCCGTTTCCCTTCTGTTAATAAAGCTATTATGATAGGCGATAATCACGGAGATCTTCTAGCTGGAAGAAATGCCGGAATATACTGTGCTGGAGTAGCATGGAGTTTCAAAGGGCGTGATCACTTAATGAAAGTTAACCCTGATTTTATGTTATCGGATATGAATGATATCTTTAGAATAATAAAAATAATAAATGAGGAGTGAAATTATGGATTGTATTTTTTGTAAAATTGTAAAAGGTGAAATCCCATCATATAAAGTTTATGAGGATGAGAATGTCCTTGCTTTTCTAGACATAACTCAAGGAACTAAAGGACATACCCTGATTATCCCTAAAAAGCATGTAAAGAATATTTATGATTTAGATGAAGAAACAATACACAATGTATTTAAGGTTGTTCCAAAGATAGCCAATGCTTTAAAAAAGGCATTTAACCCTATTGGATTAAATATGATTAACAATAACGATAAGCCTCATCAAAGTGTGTTTCACTTCCATATCCATTTAATTCCAAGATATGAAAATGATGGTATGGAGCTATCTACCATTAATAACTATGGTAAATTTGAATCAGAATATTTTGAAAATCTAAAGAAATTAATAATTAAAGAAATTTGAAAAGCATTCCAAATAAAACATTACACTAAAAATGGGCAGTAACGAAGAGACTATTATAAATTTTATTATTATAGTCTTTTTGTATACAGTAGCGGGAGAGAAATAGCCTTGGTTATAAAAGATACACTGAGGAATTTAAAGCAATAATAACAACACCTTTTATCCTAAACCTTAACCATTTAAAAAGATCATTTTCTTAAAAATGGTTTATATTGGGATGAAATGCTGATGGAATTAGATTGACATTTTACTAAATAAGGAGTACAGTAAGTTATCAAGTCAAAACCATAGAATGTATTTTGTTCCTGTGGCATGACATTTGATAAAGCCAAAGCTAGAGCGATCTAGTGACGGAAAACTAAAGGGTCTCAATGAGATAGCCAGTTACCTGATGACATACCAATTGGAGGAATCTATATGAAACGCATTCTAGTATTCGTGGTTTTGATATTTTTTATTTTTACAATTACTAACTCTATTTATTCTAGTGTAAAAGCAGAGGACCCATATCTAGAAGATACATCAGATTATTATATAGTAGATCAAAAATTAAATGAGAAAAAAGGGAATAACTTAGTTCCAAATGGAGTTATTCAAGGAATACATGACGTATATTATATTGAATATCAATATGAGATTATCATAAAAGATGGAAAACAACTTAAAAGCAATATAGAACAACTGTGGATAAGTGAAGCAACTGATCAAGAAATGCTAGAAAAAGTATTTATCTTTGAATTTGATTATGAAGTAATAGGTACTCTTGATTACCGTGAACACCTATTCAAAGAGAGTGTTTCAGCGAACCGTGTTATTGTGACATTAAGAGTTTCTATGGAAGAACCAGAAACTTATGAAATATATCAAGAATTGGCTGGTAAACAATTATCATTCAAAGTATATTTTTTTGCTACATAGAATCAAAAAAAGAGATCAAATAATCTCTTTTTTTTCATTTTTTTTTGATTTTATATATTGGCAGCTCACTTTATAGAGAAAATAGATAATAATACCGTTTATCACAAGCAAGCCAATAAATATTGGGTCTTGCATACGATGAATGAAAGGCCCAAGTAAAGGAACTGTGAATTGATAAACACCTTCAATATCATTAAATGTAATATCTACAGGAGTTCCATTTTTATCAGTCCATTCGTCAAAATCATTTTCTTCTCTATTAGCGCCTTGTGTTTTATATATCACTTCATTATTATTTTCTTCAATGTCAGCTATATAGTGCGTTACATAACTGTAATCTCCTAATTCAGGTATATAAGCTTGGAAAGTAATTACGTCCCCTTTTTGGAGCTCTATTTCATCCATATCGGTTATTAATATCATGTCATAAACCATAATCTCCGGTTCCATACTTGGTGATATTACGATGAAAGTTCTAAACCCAATAATACTTATCATCCTGTTAGGAAATACTAGAGTCAAAACAATGTAAAGCAATAGAAATAACCCTAAACAAACAATTATAATTTTCTTTATAATGTTTTTCATGTTATCGTCTGCTTCCTTTGTTTTCAATGAAACTGTAGTAAATAAAGGCTAAAATAAAGCCATGTGCTGTTAATAACAACAAATATCCAATATTAAATTTAGCACTGTAGTAAATAGTTCCAAATAGATTGGCATCACTTTCATATTTTCCTAAAATGATATCAAAGGGTACTTTTTGAACTGAAACATTGTCATATGTTGTTGACAACTCTTGTGAGTTCTCATCAATAGCAACTATTTCTTCTACCCAGTATTCATCTACTCCAAAGTCTGAATATACAACAACGTTATCACCAATAGATACATTATCTATTTTAAATTCAGTGATTTTGACAATACTGGTATACATTGTCTGGCTAACATTTTGCCCTGGTGATATGGCATTAATGAATGAATGATTAAATGTTGAATATTCGTATTTTGGGTCCATTCTATGAACAGTCATAATACCAATGTTAACTAAAGCTAACAAAATAAGAATATAGAACAAATACATTTTGATTCTTACTTTTTTCTTTTTCGTTTCAGCTAATGGTATTATTTCAATGTTGTCTTCCTTTTGTAAATCTATCTGATTTTCACTTATATTTTCTAATTTGTTACTATAATCCAATTTGGTAAACAATATTTCTTTCACTTTTTTTAAATCTTCTTGATTATTTTCTGAATCAGGCGTTATTTCTTCTTTTTCTTGTTTTGAATGAGCAACTTTTTTTGCTTGATAAATTGCACTTAACTCGACAATATCCATTTCTGAATCCGCAGTTTTGTCAGCTGATCCCGTGAAAAAATACTGAGGACTAACATTGTAGTATTCAGCAAGTTTGACAAGGGTTTCAAGCTTTGGCTCTCTCGTACTGCTTTCATATCTTGAATAGGCTTGTCTAGTCATACCAAGCACTTCTGCAATTTGACCTTGTGTTTTATTATTCAAAGCACGTAGTTCTTTTAATATTTTTGATATTTTCGGTTTCATATAATGTTCCTCCAAACTACTGTGAGGTTTTTCATAATTGGTTTTTTCACAATAGTAAGAGTTCCTATATTTTGAATTTTTTCAATATAAAAACAGAATTCCAACATGAATTAGTGGGGAATCTGTTTTTACTTATAAAAGTATAGGTTACTCGTTTGCACTTTGTTCGTTATCTATAATAGTTTGTTCTTTACCTTTTTTAATCAAGTAAATGATTCCACCGATTACTGTGACATTGACAATTATTGCAGCAATTCCGAATGGACTCTTTAAGAAATCTGTAAGATATCCAATCTTTGGAATTTGGAACCAGTAAGTCCCCAAAACATCCTCTGGTAATAATACCCATGAATCAGGTACTGCATCGTTCATATCTTCCCAATGTCGATTTGTTTGGATAGTAGTAGTTACTCCGTCTGTATTAATCGCATAAATATAATGAGTAACCACTTCTTTGGTTCCATTATAATCAATATCCGCTTCAAAGGTAATTATATCTCCAACTTCAGCATCCTCAATAGCAAATTGACGAACAAATACCATATCCCTAACATTTATCTCAGGTTCCATACTTTCTGTAATGACAACATAGGGTTTAACCCCAAATATTTTTACTGTCATATTAGGAGCAACTAATTGTATAACAATGTAAAGCAATAATATAGTTGCAATGAAAAAAGTCGCTATCATTGCTATATTTCCTTTTATAGAAGATTTTTTCATTACCCATCTCTCCTTAAACATATTACTTACAAATAATTATATCATAAGATAGGGTAATTGACACGAACATTATTGTACCATTAAAATTAACCAATAGCAGTCCATTGAGAAGACCATCCACCATCAACACCTGGTTCTTTGGTAGGATTATCCTTTTTAGCTTGATAAATGACTCCATTATGAGTAACTTGATCTCCTGTAACATAAACTCCATCTGAAGCCCAAGGCTCATAATAATCAAAAATACCAACACTCACGTCACCTTCAGTATTTATGTTAGAAGGTACAGTAACATTGGATGCCCAATATGCGTATGAGTACTCTGTTACAGATGAAACAGCAAAAACCATGATTATTATCACAGTTATTCTTAAAGCAAGACGTTTTATATCCATAGTTTTCACCTCTCTTAACAATTAATGGTTTTTGTATATATCTTTAATTAACCAACAACATTACTAATGACATAAGTTACTGTAACAACAATTGATCCAGCAGAGATAAGATCATATTGTGATTTACTTGAAGGTTCACCCATTGTAATAGCCCATGAGAATGTAGAAGCAGGTGCATCTAAAGTCATTGAAGATGGGTTAGAACCTGGAGTAACTGTTATTGATCCTGTATAAGTAGTAACAGTTCCAGCTGAGTTAGCGATAACAGTACTACCATCATCATCATATGCTATCCAAGTATAAGTTGCAGAAATATCTGCAGTAGCACCGTCTGCGCTTGCACTAGACAATCCATCATCTGCCCATTGAATATCCCAAGTAATAGTGCGTGAATCAAATGTAGATGTATTGTCCTCATAACCAGAAGGTACTAAATCACCAACAGTTTGTGGGTCTGCCCCTGTAACAACGTATTCAGTAGTGATAGCTTCACCTGTACCGATTGTAACTGTACCAACAGTTTCTTCATTTGCAGCAGGTCCAGTAACTCCACTTGCCCAGTAAGCAAATGTACCCGATGTAACGACTAAAGCTAACATTAATAATAAACCTATTCCTAATTTTGTTCTTTTCATAGTTTAAATTCTCCTTTTATTTTTATTTTCAATTTTTTTCTAATCTATTTTATCTAATTTTCATTAGTTGTTGCTGTATTTTGTTATTCTGTTGTTTCTTCCTCGTTATATTGTTCCTTTGTTTGTAACTCAAGTGATAAAGTGAACATAATATCTGTTCCATTAATTTCTTCATATGCTTGAACTGAATCCGGTGTATTTACAAGAGACATCTCAAGATTTCTATCAATAGCTTCATTTAAATCAATTGGTTCTACTAATTTAATTACAACAGTTATTAATATTGTGCTGTTGTATAAATCTAAAATCACTTCATCTGAATATCCCATTACAGTAATATC
>JAUUZV010000095.1 GCA_030592085.1 Clostridia bacterium
GAGACGTATATCAAGAATGATTATAAATTCTAATATATTTTAAAATAATTTTAGTAAAATAATCAAACAGTACTATTTGACTACATTTTAATAAAGAGTAACTAATTTTTTTATATTAATGTCTACTATAGAATACATTTTGTATTACTTAGGATGTTCAAATGTTCTAATTTTTTTGGTAGTATTTATGTAGAGGTGAATTATGAAACAAAGATTATTAATACTTTTAAAAGAATTTGTATCGGTTAGATCACATGAACTTTCCTTAAAATATTTGAGACTACCAGAGTTCAAGAAAAATCAAAAACACATTGATGATTTAATAATAGTTTTAAAATCAAAATATCCAGATTTAGAAATTCAGATAAATGAGTTGATTGAGAGTGTGAACTTTATTGATGCTATTTATATTGAAGAAAGCTATAAGGCTGGATTTAAGGACTGTTATAATTTTATTAAATTATTAGAAGAAACATAGACTTTCATGTCAAAAAAATGTCAAATAACAGTTGACTAATACTTGCGTCAACTGATATGAAATGAGTATTTATGTGGTGATAACTCTTTAGTTATAGTGTTTATTGAGTATATGTGATTTTACTTACACAAACATAGGGCAGACTGTAAATCTGTAGTCTAAGTTTTTAGCTTCACTACTAACCCATGTTTAATAATGGACATCAATGAAATTAATACATGAGAGATATCTACTATTAAAAATGTTTCGATTAGAGAAAGGTTATATATAACATTTCATATATGAAAGAGATGCGGAACTTATTACTTTTTCATGTTGTAGTCTACCTACTACAATTCCAGGTAGGATATCTTGGTTAGAAGCAAATTGTAATACCGCCTGTTTAGAAAAATCTTTTTTCTCTATGAATTCTTCATATGCTTTTTTAACAATGAAGAAATCCTTTGCAAACTCATTAGCTGAATCCTCTTTACCAATATTCTCTTCAGGCAAAACATGAATATCACGCATATTATAATGGAGAAGCAAATGTGCTAATTCATGAATAATAGCAAACCATATTATATCATGACTTTTATATCTCCCGCTAATACATATAACGGGATTACCTAAGTAAGTTGATAAAGCACCTCTAACTTTGCTATTTGATAACGGAGGACAATATACTAAGTAAATCCCTAGTTTGTTACAAAGCTTTCTACAACTATTTATTGATGTTAAAACTTTTTCGTTTTTAGCTATTTTTTTAAATTTTGAGATTTCCTTTTCTAGAGATTTTATGCTGAATGAAATATCAGATATATCCTTGTTTTGTAGTTCGATTTCCATTTCACACAATTTAACCCAGACAGCAATTGCTTCTTTTTTACCACCATCTTCCATAAAGTCTATATTCATATTTGAGTAAGCGCTACTAAAGTTATCGAAACTGCTAATTTTCAAAATTTTAAGCATTTCGTAAGCCATATCAATTTCATTTAAATCTAAACCCTCAAAAACTTCTTTGAATTTAAATTTGTTGGATATTTCTTTCAAGTCAAGATTATTAAGATTGAGAAAATCTTTTTTCCTTGCAATACTTTCTCTATACTTAGTCTCATAATTTAACCAGTACAGAGAAGGGACTTCAGGGATTACTTTTTCTAGCTTAATTGCAAAGTCTTCTGTTAGGCGACTTTTACTATTTAGTATTTTTGACAATTGTTTTTCACTAATACTGATTCTTTTACATATTTCCTTCTGTGTTAAACTTCTTTCATTAATATATTCTTTTAAGATATTTCCTGTTGGTACAATATAATTTTTACTCATAATTTCCTCCATATCTAATGGTAATCTTCTAAACATAATATTTTAATTTCGATTATAGTAGCTAAATTTGTTATTTCATATGATCCAATTGGTGTAATAACAATTCTCATGTTTTTTGAATAGTCAATCCCCCAACAATTTTTCAAATTACCGTTTAACTTGTGTCTTCGTGGAGGTGGTAAGTATGATATATTTTCTAAACTATTTGCAGTTTCTAATTCTGATAATCTATTTATCACATTATTATAATGCTGAGAGTATTCCTTTCTAATTAATCTTAAGTTCGTTAGTGTTTTTTCAAGTTTTTTTGTGGAATAGTGTATTACCATTTGTTATCTCCTTTAACAAGTGTTAGCTTAACATAATTAACCTATAAGGTCAATATATCCGAACTGTTCTTGCCTATTTTGTTTTGATATAATATAGAAAAGAGGTGTGTAATGCAAATAGAGGAAACAAACTATAGTGATAGGGAAGTATTTGATAGCAAACAAATTAAAGATATATATAATTCCTATGATACACTTTTTAATTGTGATAGATTGGCAAGTATGTTAAATACTATAAAAAATGATTCCAGCATAAATTATTCAAGTATTGAAGACGTGAGAGCATTATATAATTATTATATTCTAAAACACTATCCTAATGAAACTTCAATAAAAGCAAAGTTTATTAACAATGTACTACTTAAAACACAAAATCATGTTAGTATTTTCGAATTACCCGTCGGTTCGAGTAGAGTTGATTTGTGCAAGATAAATGGGGAAAGTATTGCTTATGAGATTAAAAGTGATTTAGATAATTTTTCTAGATTAGATAAACAATTGCATGACTATTTATTAGTGTTCGAAAAAGTATATGTTATTTGCTCAATGAAGAACATTGAAAAAATAAAGAAATTGATTCCAAAAAATTGTGGAATTTATACATATTCAATAAGAGGTAGTAATTATTATTTCAAAGCGTATAAAAAAGCAATTATTTCTAGAGACATTGATCCAATAGAACAGTTAAGAATTTTTAATAAAAAGGAATTAATAAAACATTTTAGCATTAAAGAATTTAACCTTGAAATAAAAGAAACAGTAGTTAAAGAAATAGCAGAAAATAATTCAACAAAAATAATCAATAATAAATTTAAAGAAATGTTGAAAGGAAAATATAAGAATAAATGGTCATTTTTAAGAACAAATAGCAATCAAATTCATGAAATCGATTACCAGTGGTTTTATAAAAATAATATTAATCCAAAATTAGTTTACTTCTAAATACTTATACATTTGGTATATTGTTCTTGAAATAGTGATTTTTATCCAAGTACTATAGTTCCCGTAATTTGTTGACTCCATTGTTTCAATCTCATTTAATATGGGGCAATCATCATTTGGTGAAAAGACATTTTTTAAAGATAGTATATCTGGGACAAGTGTCTTAAATCCTTTGAATGATAAAGCTGTATTTGGGTTTAAAAATGTATAATATAGATTATCTGAGAAATTGTAAATCAAAGCTAGTGCTGTGCCCTTACCCATAGTATTGATATTTTGTGGAAGGATATCTTTTAAGCCACAGTAATCTCCAAAACCATAAAAATTATTACTAGTGCAAATAGTTTTTGCAGATGTGTCAATAAATGTTGTCGGTAATTTGTGTGGATAGTTACAATTATTAATAGATCTTTTTCTTGGAGAGTTAAGTACTACAAATTTAAATAGATACCCAGATTCTGCAATTTCTTCGAAATCAACTATTTTTGAGTTCGCAGATTGCTCACCAATATCATAGAGTAAATAATCTTTTTCATTGAGAATTGATGAAATTATGGGAGTATATTTATCATATAAACTATCAGTGATTCTCAATGCAATTGGATTATTGTTTGAACGTAGGATGTTACATAAATCTCTTAAGTTGATATCATTAAACTCAAAACTTTCTTTAATTGAAATGACTGGTATAAAATTAGAAAATTCAAGAATTTTTCTCAAATTACTTTTATATAACTCAATATTGTTACTATTTGCCCAACTTAGTTGAACATCCTCAAGTTTAATTTTTTTTCCAGATTGGCCATTATTACTAAGATTAAACCTTAAAAAATCAATAAATGCTTCTTTCCCAGCTATTCTATTATTTATGTCTTTTAGAGTTTTTATATCTTCTTCAAGACTTGGAATTTTTCTTTTTGTTTTTATAATATTTCCTGGTTTTAATTCACGAATAAACTCACCAGAAACTGGATCTTTTTCATATCTTGGCAGGTAATCTTCTTTTACAATCTCAAATAATGGTATTATTTTTTTACCAAAGCAAAATGAAAGTTTTTTTGCAGCGTTTAGCTCACATTGTCTGTTCTTTAAAGTTGGAATATAAATCATAGTATTCTCCTATAAGATAATTATTTTATTATCTTATATATTAAACCAAATACGACAGTAACTATACATAAAATAACAATACTTACATAGAATAGAGTGCTGAACCTCAAAATAGTTTCATTAATAATTTAATGAGAATAAATAAAGCAAATACAACAAGACCAAATCAAGACCAAATAGTGCACATAATATATAAAAACAGAATACGAAACAACAAGGTGAAATCAAAAAAAGCCCCAAACAAAGGGCTTATGTGGCAGAGAGAGAGGGATTCGAACCCTCGTATGTATTTCTACATAACACGATTTCCAGTCGTGCGCCTTCAGCCAGCTCAGCCATCTCTCCATAAATTACCATCTGTAATTCTATACAAATTACCCCTTACTGTCAATAACTTAACAATATTTATAAAGACTTAAAAGGCATTAAAAAGCCCTATTTAAAGGGCTTTCAGACCTTCGGTTAAAAACAAAAAACTAACTGATAAAATAATTGATGTACTAGATGAGTTAAAATTTAAGTAAATATAGGTTAATGGAAAGAGTGTATTCAAAATGTATTCACGGAAAAGCTCAACACTAGTTAATTGAAAAGTGTAATCAAATAAAACTATTTTTTTAGATAGATAAAAAAAGCACTGTATAGGGACAAAGAAATTCACGATAAAGATATATTGTTAATAATCTCCTCAGAGCCTTCAGTCTTTCCATATATATAAATATTTTGTATAATAGTAATAGGGAACTATCGGTAACATATAAAATATTATTTAATCGAAAGAATGCTAATAGTAAGCTGTCCTACTGCAGGATATTCATATTATGAGATTACATGACTAGTATTGAATAAAGTATCTTTATGAAAAGAAGGAGGTGGTGTTATGGCTGACATGGTTGAATTAGCAAAGAACATTGCTAAAAAAGCTCATGAAGGACAAGAAGATAAGAGTGGAAAAGACTATATTTATCATCCATTAACAATTGCAAGTTATATGAAAACAGATGATGAGAAAATTGCAGCACTTTTACATGATGTTGTTGAAGACAGTGCTATAACTCTCAATGATTTAGTTCAATATGGTTTTAGTAATGATGTAATAAAAGCTGTTGATGTTTTAACTAAAAAAGAGGGGCAACCTTATGATAAATACATTGAAATATTAAAAACCAGCACCATTGCAATAAAGGTGAAAATTGCAGACTTAACCCATAACAGTGATTTGACAAGAATTACTAATCCAAAACCAAGTGATATTGAACGAACAAAAAAATACATAAGAGTTAGAAAGTCGTTAATTGAATTTCTCAATCAACATAAATAAAAGTATAGGAGATTAGCTTATGAAAACCTAGATGAATTTTTAGATGCATTAGTCAAATTAGTCGGAGGCTCAAGGTGGTATTTTAGATTCATTGATTATGTTGAGAAACATGAATTGAAATATACATTTTTTTGTTGGTAGTGAAAGAAGGACAACTATGCTTTGTCATACTGTTTTAAGAAAGAAGGGGATTCTATGTATAAGAAAATTATAATTTTGGTACTAATGATTATATTATTATTATCTAATGGTTGCTATCAAGATAATGAGTTAATAAATAATAATGAGGAGTTGGATGAGGGACATGAGATATCGCATGAAAGTGAACCTACTGAAGAACCTAACTCAATTACTATGGATGATATAAAGGCAAAATATGATGATAGTGAAAAGTTGAAAATGAACTTGATAAATAATAAATATGTTCTTGCACAGTATATTGGAGAAACAGGAGTAATGTATTATGAGTTATATAACCTAAACAATGGTAGCAAGGATATAATTCATAATGATGGAACTTATACTCAATTAGATACTATATACAGTGAAAACTATATAGTTCTTCTTTCTAGTGGTAAAAGTACAGAAACTAATATTGGTACTTTTCCATATAAAATACATTGTTTTAGAGTTAGGGATGATAATAATAGTGTTTTTGATTTTATGACTGTTGTAGAAAATATCAATTATCATTTATATGAGAGCATTTCCTCAGGAAGTAAAAGGGTAAGTAATCTTAATGAAAGCTTAATAACTTTTGATGGATTACAATTAAAATATGAACCCATAGAAGGAAAAGAATCTTTTTTCTTCGCAGCTGCTTTAGATATACCACCTACAGAAATACACTTAAATGAACAAGAATATTTAATATATATCGATATACTAGTTGAAAGGTTCAATGAAGAATTAATAAAAAATATAAATACTGAAAAATGTGAATACATTGATTCAATAGAAATTAGAGAGCAAGAAGAGGGTATTAGATTAGCAATTGCAGTTAGTCAAAATGTTAAATCATACCAAGTGAGTAAAATAAGAACAGATAATAGCATTATCTTTGATATTAGTTTTAATTAAATATAAATGAATACTTAAGATTTACCTAGTTCATAAAAAGCTTGTTTATTTTGATACATTATTGTATCTGCTTTCTTAATGTCTTTTTCAATATTTATTTTGTCATCATGTCTAATAATATAACCAAGAGCTGCAGTTATAGTTGATTTACTTAAGGTTAAGGTAATAGTGTTTGAAATGCTTTCCATTTCTTCATTAGTGGTATTAGGAATAATTATAAAGAATTCATCTCCACCAAATCGCATGATAAAAGCTTTTTTAGGAAGAGATTCTTTCATTACTTTACTAAAATAGAGTAATGCTTTATCTCCAGCTTCATGTCCAAAATCATGATTAATCTGTTTAAATTTATTAATATCAGTCATTAATAAGCCCATGGGATAATGGCGAGAAGAGAGTAAGTCATTTCTGCTTCTCTCAAACCATTTACGATTAAATACACCTGTTAGTGAATCATGGAAATTATTATATTCCAAAATATCAATGTATTCATTTAACTTAGTAACATCATTTAAAACTAATGCGATATCTTTTACTTTTTTAGAAGAGTCACTATCAATAAATGAAGCATGTATCTTATATGTTTTATTCCCAATAACTAATTCGTTATTATGCCAAGTTATAGGACTTTGCTTTCTAAAAATAGTAAAGATTTTTGTATCTTGAATCTTACTTCCCACATTAATACGTAATCGATTAGCAGCACTATTTAGATCTTTTATAAGGCCAGAGTTATTTAATAAAATAATTGGATAAGGTAATGAATTAAATACATCGCCTCGTGCATATACTGGTCGTTCTATAGTATTTGTAAAAATTTCTAATAAGCATAGACCTATGATAGGTAGGGCAAATAATGGAAAATTCCAGTCATAGGCTGAATTTATTTGTCCGGAAGTAAATATAAATATGGGGCTACCAATTAATGGAAAAGCAAATGAAATTAAGGCAATAAGAATTAAATGATTATCCTTTTTATAATGTTTTTTTAATTGTCTGATTAAGAAAACTGCACCAAAAACAAATATTGAAAACTGAACTATAAATAAAACATAAAGTCCAAAGTTGTTATCTGTTATAAGGATGGAAATGTCACCTTCTGGAACAATAATATCTTTTCTAATTAAATGATGGAGAGAGTCAGTTGAAAATAATAATACTTCAATAGCTAGGAGAGATAATAAAGCTAAAATTATTTTCCTAAGATTTTTCTTTTTATCATAATACTTATTAAGTAAATATATTAATGAAAAAGTTGGAGTAAAGATATATAAAATGAATTTCATTTCATGAAGCAATATTCGTAATTGTGGATTGCTAACAAAATAGTGAAGTGAATTTAAAAACAGCGATATAAAAGCTGCAAACAAGGCAATATACAATGAAGTTGAATTTCGCGATTTTCCAGAAGAAATTAAACTAAAAATACAAATCAATATAATAAAAGATAACATTAAATTTATTAAACCATAACCTACCATAAAATTAGTATATCGTAATTGTTTAAAAAGGCATAGAAAAATTTATGGTATGATAGTGATGATGAGAAAAACAACTATTATAACATTTACTATATTATTGCTCTTTTTCATGATGATTGGATGTGTGAATTCACCAGATGAGGTTATACCAACTAAGAATGTGGAACAGATAGTAACGACTGTGATTACACCATCAGAACAACCAGTACACACAGAAGTTGATGTTGAGCAGAAAAAAGAAGATGAAATTATAAAATTACCCGAAGATAAACGAATAACAATGTTATTTGTTGGTGATAATTTATTTCATATAGACAATTTAAAAAGTGCATATGATGTTAGTACAGACACCTATGATTTCAAACCATTTTATGAATATGTTAAACCATATATAATATCAGCTGATTTGGCAGTTGCTAATTTTGAAAGTGTAACAGGAGGGAGAGAAGCTGTTATTTCAAGTTTTCCTTTGTTTAACACACCAGATGAAATACTTTTAGCTTTAAAAGATGCAGGGTTTGATTTGTTAACAACTGCTAATAATCACTGCCTTGATAGAGGATATGATGGGTTAGTTAGAACAATTTTAAAAATTGATGAAGCGGGGATGAAACATGTAGGGACTTCGCTAACAGGAGAAATTAGATGGACAGATGTAACAGTTAAAGGGATTACTATTAGAAATTTAGCATATACATATTCATGTAATGGTAATATTGTAAAATTAACTGATGATCAATTATTTATGGTTAATCTATTAGATGAAAGTTTAATTAAAGAACATATTGAAAAGGCTAAAGACGATCAGGTTGATTTAATTAATGTTTATCTTCATTGGGGAAGTGAATATATCTTAGAACCAGCTAGTTGGCAAGAAACATTAGCTAAACGAATATTTACATATGGTGCTGACATCATTATTGCAACACACCCACATGTGGTTCAAAAAAGTGA
>JAUUZV010000123.1 GCA_030592085.1 Clostridia bacterium
ACCATCAGCTGTAGCAGGAGATCCTAAAAACCGATCTGGTATTATTTTAACAGCCAATTATGAAGCAAGGAAGTTTGGTATATATACAACTATGACAGTTAATCAAGCAAAAAAAGTTTGTCCTTTGATTAATTTAGTAAGCCCGACTAAAGGATTATATAGTAAATGCTCAAAGCAAGTATTTGAAATATTTAAAAAATATACACCACTTATTGAACAAGCTAGTATTGATGAAGGATGGTTGGATGTCACAGGAAGTATGGAATTGTTTGGTTCACCACTAGTAATTGCAAAAAAAATTCAAGATGAAGTAAAGAATAAATTAAATTTATGGTGTTCTATTGGTATTTCTGAAAATAAATTTTTATCTAAAATGGCTTGTGAAATGAAAAAACCACTTGGTATTACTACAATGTATAAAAAAGATATAAAAGAAATGTTATGGCCATTACCTGTTGAAAAAATGTATGGAGTTGGTAAAGCTACTACAAAACGATTACATAGTATAGGAGTTTTTACTATTAATGATTTGGCTAATATAGACAAAGCTTATTTACTAGAATATTTTGGAACTTTTGGTAGTTATTTATATTTACGTGCAAATGGAATAGATAATAGTACTATTGGATCTAATAGATATGTTAAAAATAAATCGATATCAAAAGAAACCACATTATCAACTGATGTATATGATGTTAATTTAGCTAAGAAAATTATTATGAAGTTAGCTTCTATAGTGGGTGAGAGAGCTAGAGATAAAGAACTCAAAGGTGATACAGTTCAAATTACTTTGAAGTATAGTACTTTTAAAAGCGTTACAAGACAAAAAAAGGTAACACTAACTAATTTATCAAAAGATATTAAAAAAGCTGGCTATGAGCTGCTTGATGCTAATTGGGATAATAATAAACCTGTAAGATTAATAGGTATTGGATTACATAATTTAGGAATAAAGAAAGCACAAATTTCCATTTTTGAGAATCACATTGAAATAAAAGAAGAATCCATTGAAAAAACAATGGATTCACTTAATAAAAAATACGGTAATAACTCTTTAAAAAGAGGAACAAACTTATAGAACTATTTTTCTTGTTTCTAAATAGAAGCGTTTTTCATCTGCATGTCCCATTGAGAATGTTTTTCGAGGCATAGTTCCTTCTTCAATTATAGTCTTAAAGAAACATGATTTATCAATAGGTGGTAATAATATACCTATATGACCTTGCTCTACTAGTTCAACAAGTGAAGATAAATCATGTATAAAATCAATTTGTAAATCATTTGTTTTACTAAATTCATCTAGAATGTTTTGTATAGTACCACAAGCTGTAAATGATGTTTTTTGAGTTAAACTAATAAAGTAATTACTATCTTTTGTAGCAATACCAAAACAGTGTTCATCTGGTGAAAAAGCTTTTTCGAAAACTAGTGATTTTAGTTTATCAATGTTATCTACTTTAAGTATAGTTGAATCTTTTTCTTTAAATGTTTTTAATAATTCATTAATTGAACTATTAAACAATACTCTATGAATTGGTTCAAATAATAAATCTTTATCATGTATATTAACAACCTCTACTAGAGCAAAACGAGCTGGATGAGTTTCTTGTTCAATTATTGTAAAATCACTTTTTATATTTTCCCAGTGAGCTTTTGCAGAAGCTAGGGAGTGATTACCGTCACCAACTGCAAATAATAATGGTGCTTCATCAGAATTATACTTATTTTTAAATACCTCTTCATTACCTAAATCATGTAATGCTTTTGATAAGTGTTCCATACCTTGAAGGGAAGTAATGTGATATCCTTCAATATGTCCACCATTTTGCATTAAATCAAAATCATAAAGTTTTTTGTATGAATTTTTCATTTGTGAGAATGGCTCAATAACAGATTTATCACAATCATCAATTAATAGTAAAATGTGAGGTAATTCAATAAGTGCTTGTTCTCTAATTTTAACTCGTGGTGGAATACGATCAAGAATAGTTTTTTCTGTAGGTCTAATTAGTGATTTTGATGCACTACTATAATCATAATGTTCAAGATCAATACAGGTTATTAGTCCTTTACGAGTATTACCATATGAAGTAGTACGTTCCACATATATGAATCCTGCTTCAAGAGCTAATAAAATTTTAGAACGAAGATATTTTTTCATTTCTTTTAAAATATTTTTCTGCATCTTATTTTCATTTTCGCACTCTAAATAATATTCAGGTAACATTAATTTAAGAGTTGATGGTGAAGAACCCACATTCTTAGAAATCTGATTCCAGTACTCACCTTCAGTTGTATATTGATCACAGGCGATAACCGCCCATTTGTTTAAATCAACTGAATTCTTTGGGAATAATATGTTTGGTACTTTTATGGCAACATTGCCTAATTTCTTGTTAATTAATTTCATACAAAAATTTCTCCATTAGTTAAATCAGTCTATATAATAAATGAATATTTATAGTAAGTCAAACAAATATTAGTGCACTTTAAGTGCTTTTAAGTCAGTATCTTTTCCCATGATTGAAACAATATCACCATCTTCAAAAACACTAGTTGGATTTGGTGATATATTTAATTCAGATCCACGCTTAATAGCTAATATGTTAACTCGATATTTAGCACGGATATTTAGTTCAGTAATAGTTTTACCAATCCATTTCTCAGGAATATTTGTTTCCATGATACTGTAGTCACCTGATAATTGGATTGAATCAATTATATTTTGTGAAGCAAGATTGTTAGCAGCCCTTATTGCCATGTCACGTTCTGGAAAAACAACTCTATTTGCTCCAACTGTAATTAGAACTTTTGCATGTAGGTCGTTTTGTGCCTTAGAAATAATATATTTACATCCTAATTCTTTTAATAAGGCTGTGGTTAAAATGCTAGATTGTAAATTGTTACCAATACCAACAATTGCAGCATCAAAATTTGATACACCAAGGGATTTAAGAAATTCTTCATTTGAACTTTCGGAAGCAATAACATGAGTTAATTCTTCTGCTAATTCTTGTACAACATCAGGATTGTTGTCAACCCCTAAAACATCGTGGCCTAAATTGTATAATGTTTTGGCAAATGCTTTACCAAATCTTCCTAAACCTATTACAATATATGAATTCATAGTTTCCTCCTGTATTACCCAACAGATATTTTACCCTCAGGGTATGTATATAATTGTTTATTACTTCGTGTCTGTGTTAACGTTAAAGCAATTGCCAGTGGGCCAACACGACCAAAGAACATTGTTATTATAATCATAAGTTTACCTATAAAAGGTAAACTAGTAGTAATTCCAGTTGATAACCCAACTGTTCCAAAAGCAGATGTGGCTTCAAATAGGCACTCTGAAAAGGTACCCGCATTAACAAACAGTAAAACAAAAGTAGTTAATAAAATTAATGAAAATGCCATAAATACAATAGAAAGTGCTTTTTTCACAATGGTTTCATTCACTTTTCTCTTCATAATATTAACATCATTAATTCCTCTGATATATGTGATTACAGTAAATAAAAGAATTGCAAAAGTTGTTATTTTGATTCCACCACCAGTTGAACCAGGCGCAGCTCCAATAAACATTAAGATAATTGTTAATAATTGTGACTGTGACGTCATTTCATTTAAAGGTAAAGTATTAAATCCTGCTGTTCTTGGTGTAACTGAATGGAAGAATGCGTTTAACACTTTTTGCATAAAAGGCATACCTTCCATTGTGTTAGTATATTCAAATAGCAGAAACATAATGGTTCCAAATAAAATCAAAACACCAGAAAATATTAAAACAATTTTAGTGTGTAACATAAATTCTTTAAATTTTCTTACTTTAACAATATCTCGCCATACAACAAATCCTAAACCACCTATTACAAATAATATAGCGATTACCAAAATAATGAGAGGATCATTATTATAGTTTGTTAAACTTTGATAGGGTTGTGAAGTGGTTCCTAATATATCAAATCCTGCATTACAAAAAGCAGAGATGGAATGAAAAATACTTTTTGCACTCCCATTTACCCATCCAAATAAAGGTATAAAGCGAAAAGATAAAATAATAGCTCCAACAAGTTCAATAGAAAAAGTAGCAATTAAAATATTCTTAAATAGTTTTACAATTCCTTGTAAACCAAAATCATTAAACGATTCTTGCAATGTTAAACGTTCTTTTAATCCCATTTTTTTTCCTAATACTAGAGCGACTGAAGCAAAAGCTGTCATAATTCCAAGACCACCCATTTGGATAAGAATTATAATAACTGTTTGTCCAAAGACAGTCCATGAAGTGGCTGTATCAACAACAACTAAACCTGTTACACAAACAGCACTAGTTGAAGTGAAAAAGGCATTAATAAAACCAGCACTTTGTCCTGATTTTGAAGCAAAAGGAAGCAATAAAAGTATGGTTCCTATTAATATAGCACTTAAAAATCCGATTATAATTACATTTGCTGGAGCTAACCCTCTATTACGATTATTGAGTAAATTAAATTTCTTCATTACTTCTGTAATATACCATTTTTTATCTTCCTTGGCAATAAATTTGACATTATAAAAACATATGGTAATATCTATATAGATATTATCAAATAATTAAGGAGAATGAATAAAAATGGCAAGTGAAAAAGGTAAAATTTCTATAAACACAGAGAACATTTTTCCAATAATTAAAAAATGGCTCTATTCAGATAAAGATATATTTATAAGAGAATTAATATCAAATGCATCTGATGCGATAAGTAAACATAAACAACTTATTTCTATGGGAGAAACAGTTGATGATGAAGTTTCATATAAAATTACAGTAATTGTAGATAAAAAGAATAAAACTCTGTCTTTTACTGATAATGGAATTGGAATGACAGGAGAAGAAGTAAAAAAATATATTAACCAAATAGCTTTTTCTGGAGCACAAGATTTTGTTGAAAAATATAAAGAAAAAAACGATTCTAAAGATCAAATAATTGGACATTTTGGATTAGGATTTTATTCTGCATTTATGGTTGCTGAAAAAGTTACAATTGAAACAAAATCATATCAAGAAGGCTCACAAGCAGTTCTTTGGGAAAGTGATGGAGAAACCGCTTTTACACTTGATGATAGTGAATATGCTACAAAAGGATCAATTATAACCTTGCATATTATGAAAGAAGAAAAAGAATTCTTAGATGTAGCTAAAGTCAAAGAAGTTGTAAAAAAATATTGTGGTTTTATGCCTTATGAAATTTTTGTAGAAGATGCTAATGAAAAAAAAGATGAGAAAGATGAAAGCAAACCTGAATCAATAAATGATACTAAGCCACTATGGTTAAAGCGACCTGCTGAATGTAAAAAAGAAGAGTATATTGAGTTTTATCAGAAAAATTTCTTTGATTATAATGAGCCGCTATTTTGGATTCATCTTAATATAGATTATCCTTTCAAATTAAAGGGAATACTTTATTTTCCAAAACTCAAACATGAATTTGAAGTAAATGAAGGCCAAATTAAATTATTCTACAATCAAGTTTATGTTGCAGATAATATTAAAGAAGTTATTCCTGAGTTTTTAACATTACTTAAAGGTACAATTGATTGTCCTGATTTACCATTAAATGTTTCGCGGAGTTTTTTACAAAGTGATGGATATGTTCAGAAAATTTCCAAACATATTACAAAAAAAGTATCTGACAAGTTAAAACAGTTATATAAAAAAGAAAGAGAAAATTATAATAAATATTGGGATGATATTAATCCATTTGTAAAATATGGTTGCTTAAAAGATGAAAAATTTTATGAAAAAGTAAAAGAAGTATTAATCTATAAAACTATTTATGATAAATATGTAACATTAGAAGAATATTTGATAGCGTGTGAAGAAACTCATAAAAATAAAGTATATTATGTTTCGGATTTATCAAAACAAGCGCAGTATATTCAAATGTACAAAGAGCATGAACTTGATGCATTAATTATGCCAGTAATGCTTGATTCCCATTTTATTACTTTTATTGAAAGTAAGAATACTGATATAAAATTTGAGAGTATTGATGCTGATATCACAAATGCACTTTCTACAGATGAAGAACAGGTAGATTCTAATGAAGAACTTATAAAAGCTATTAAGAAGTCATTAGGCGATGATACTTTAAAAATCGAAACTAAGAAGCTGAAAAACAAAGACATTAGCGCTATTATTTCAGCTAGTGAACAAGGGAAACGAATGGAAGAGATGACTAAAATGTATGGTGGGATGAATATGGGTATGCCATCAATGAATGATGATACTTTAATCATTAACATGGCAAATCCAACAGTTGAGAAATTAATTACTATGGAAGATGGTGAAAAAAAAGATTTAGCTATTAAACACATTTATCAACTAGCAAAATTATTAGCTGGGAAATTAGATAGCAAAGAACTAAGTGAGTTTATTAAGCGTAGTTCAGGAATTTTAGACAAAACACTATAAAAATAGCACCCTGATAAAGGGTGCTTTTTCTTTAAAATTCAGTATAATAGAGAGAGAATATATTAAAATAGAATAGGAAATTATTAATGAGCACTGTTAAAAGAATATATGTGGAAAAGAAAAATGGTTATGACATTGAAGGTGTACACCTTTTACATGAGTTTACTTCACTTCTTGGAATTACTAAATTAAAAAAAGTTAGAGTTCTAAATCGATATGATCTTGATGAAATAGATATAGATGATTATACTCAATCTAAAACACTGATTTTTTCAGAACCTCCACTAGATTATATATATGAAGAAAATTTCCCGATTTCTCGTGATGAATTATTTTTTTCTTATGAATATCTTCCGGGGCAATATGATCAACGAGCAGATTCAGCAGCTCAATGTATACAGTTGTTATCAGAAAAAGAAAAATGTTTAGTAACTTCTGCAAAAGTCTTAGTATTAGAAGGTGAAATTACAAACGATGAACTTGAAATTATAAAAAAATATGTAATTAACCCTGTGGAAGCTAGAGAAGCACTAAATAAAAAACCTAATACATTACTGCTGTCATTAGAATTACCAAAACAAGTAAAAACTCTAACTGGGTTTATTAAGATGAATGATAAAGATAGGTTATCATTTATGGTTTTACATGGTTTGGCTATGAATATTGAAGATGTTAAATTTATTCAAGATTATTTTACTAATATAGAAAAGCGAGATCCAACAATTACTGAAATCAAAGTAATTGATACTTATTGGTCAGATCATTGTAGACACACTACATTTCTAACAAAAATAGATAGTGTGAAAATTGAACCTTCAAAATATTTAGAAAAATGTCAGCAATCATATGAAAAGTATCTATTGGATAGAAAAATAATATATAAAGGAAAAAATGAAAAACATATTTGTTTAATGGATTTAGCCTTAGCTGCAATGAAATATATGAAAGTTAAAGGATTACTTCCAGATTTAGAAGAAACTGATGAAATAAATGCATGCTCCATTGTAATTGATGCAGATATTAATGGTAAAAATGA
>JAUUZV010000166.1 GCA_030592085.1 Clostridia bacterium
ATATGTTTATGTTTTCCACTTTTTACATGAGCTCTATTTAACGTAGCGGCAAGTTCTTTATATAATATTTCATTAATCAATGAACTTTTACCTGAACCTGAAACACCAGTAACGCAAGTCATTAATCCTAAAGGAATAGCAACATCTATTTCTTTTAAATTATTTTGTTGGGCTCCAATAATTTTAAGGTACTTACCATTTGGCTCTCTTCTACTTTCTGGTATTGGAATTTTCTTTTTTCCAGTTAAATATTGACCCGTTATTGATTTTTTTGTTTCTAAAACTTTCCTCAATGTTCCTTGAACAACTACTTCACCACCGTGTATTCCAGCTCCTGGACCCATATCGATTATATGATCAGCTCTCTCAATAGTTTCAACGTCATGCTCGACAACTAATAATGTATTTCCTAGATTTTTCATTTTAATTAAAGTATCTAAAAGTTTAGCATTATCTCGCTGATGAAGACCAATACTTGGTTCATCTAAAATATATAGTACACCAACTAATCCAGATCCTATTTGTGTTGCGAGTCTAATTCGTTGTGCTTCTCCACCAGATAATGTAGCTGCTTGTCTTGATAATGTTAAGTAATTCAAACCTACATTTATTAAGAAATTAAGTCGTTCGTTAATTTCTTTTATTATTTGATTTGCAATAATAGTTTCTTTTTCATTTAAAGTTATATTTTCAAAAAATAACTGACAATCTTTAATTGACATACCCGTTACATCATAAATATTTTTATTATTTATTTTTATTGCTAATACTTCAGGTTTTAATCGTTTTCCATTACAACTTGGGCAAGGATTTGGTGTCATAAAACTTTCATAATATCGTCTCATGTGATTAGAGTTTGTTTCTTTATATCTTCGTTGAACAGTGTTAATAACACCACTATATGTACTAGAATAAGTATAAGTTCTATCACTATCTTTTGTTTGGTAATCAACATCAATTTTTTCTTTCCCAATTCCATACAATACAACTTTTCTTGCATCTTCATTTAATTGTTTATATGGAATATCTAAATCAATATGATATTTTTCACTTAGAGACTGTAACATTGATAAATAGTAAGTTGAATTTTTCTGAACATTAAAACCTGATACTTTTATTGCTCCTTGATTTAAACTTAGAGATTTATCTGGAACAATTAGATTTTCGTCAATTTCAAGTAATCGTCCTAATCCTTTACAATGTTCACAAGCACCATATGGTGTGTTAAAAGAAAACATGCGAGGAGCTATGTCAGAAATATTAACACCACATGATTCACAAGATAAATTTTGTGAAAATAGCACTTCTTTTTCACTATTTTTTTCAATAATGACAAGACCTTTACCTCTTTCAAGAGCTATCTCTACTGAATCTGTTAATCGTTTATTAATACCTTTTTTAATAATTAACCTATCAATAACAATACCAATAGTATGTTTTTTTTGTTTTTCTAATTTAATTTCATCAGTTGTAATATCATAAATCACACCATCAATTTTCACTCTAACGAACCCTTCTTTTCTAATTAAATCAAGTTCTTTTCTGTACTCGCCTTTTCGCCCTCTAACAATTGGTGCAATAACTAGTATTTTCGTTCCTTCTTCAAAGGTTAATATTTGATCTATAATCTGGTCAATATTCTGAGATGTAATTTTTTTTCCACATTTAGGGCAATAAGGTATACCTATATTTGCATAAAGTAATCGTAGATAATCATAAATTTCTGTTACAGTTCCCACTGTTGAGCGTGGATTTCTACTAGTTGTCTTCTGATCAATTGAGATGGCCGGAGACAAACCTTCAATAAACTCTACATCTGGTTTCTGCATTTGTCCTAAAAACTGTCTAGCGTAAGCTGACAAGCTCTCAACGTAACGTCTCTGTCCTTCTGCATATATTGTATCAAAAGCCAGAGAAGATTTCCCTGACCCACTTAATCCTGTTATAACAACAAATTGATTTCTTGGTATTTTTATATCTAAATTTTTTAGATTATGTTCTTTTGCACCCTTAACATGTATGTATTGATTGATCATTAGTTTTTCCTTATTTTTAATTATAGTTTAACATACAATTACACTCTAAGCAAACATATGTTCGCATTATTAAAAGTCTGATTTTTCTTTTAAAATAACATCATGTGTGCCACCTTCAATAATACTTGTAGATGATACTAAGGTAATCCTTGCTGTTTTTTGTAATTGAGAAATACTAATAGAACCACAACTACACATGGTTGATTTTATTTTAGTAAGCGTTTTATCTAGGTTATCCTTTAATTTCCCAGCATATGGTACATATGAGTCAACGCCTTCTTCAAATTTCATTCCTTGTTGTTCAGATTCACTTCCATCATACCGTTGCCAATTTCTAGCACGATTTGAACCTTCGCCCCAATATTCTTTAACATAATTATTCCCAAGTTTAATAACTTTAGTTGGACTTTCATCAAAACGCGCAAAATATCTACCCATCATAACGAAATCGGCTCCCATGGCCAATGCTAAAACGATATGATAATCATGAACAATTCCCCCATCTGAACAAATTGGTACATAAACTCCAGTTTTTTCATAGTAATCATCTCTTGCTTGTACTACTTCTCTTACTGCAGTTGCCTGTCCTCTTCCAATTCCCTTTTGCTCACGTGTAATACAAATAGAACCTCCACCAATTCCAACTTTAACAAAATCAGCCCCACATTCTACTAAGAAATTAAACCCTTCTTTATCTACAACATTTCCAGCTCCAATTTTAACATCGTCACCATAAGTACTTTTAACATATTTTATTGTTTGCTCTTGCCAAGTAGAGAATCCATCAGATGAATCGATACATAGTAGGTCAGCACCTGCTTTTACTAACGCTGGAACACGTTTTTCATAATCTCTAGTATTAATTCCAGCTCCTACAATTAATCGTTTTTCAGTATCAAGTAGTTCCTCTGGATTATCTTTATGTTCATCATAGTCTTTTCTAAATACTAAAAATTTTAAATTTCCATTTTTATTTAAAATTGGTAAACAGTTTAATTTGTGATCCCAAACTACATCATTTGCATTTTTCAAGGTTAAAGTTTCGTCCCCTACAACCATTTTATCAATTGGTGTCATAAATTCACGAACTTTTGTAGATAATTTATCTCGTGACAATCTATAATCACGTCCTGTAACTATACCTAATAATTTTCCAGTGCCTGTACCATCATCAGTAACTGGTATTGTGGAATGACCTGTAGCATTTTTTAAATCTATTACTTCTTTTAAAGTTTGCTCAGGTGTTATATTTGAATCACTAGTAACAAATCCTGCTTTAAACTTTTTAACTTTTCTTACCATTGCAACTTGTGTATCAATTCCTTGAGAGCCATATATAAACGACAAACCACCACTTCTTGCTAAAGCAATAGCTAAACTATCATTAGATACTGACTGCATTATTGCAGACACAAAAGGAACATTTAATGTTAATGTAGGTTGTTCACCTTTTTTAAATTTAACTAATGGTGTTGTTAATGTAACATTATCAATATAACATTCAGTAGTTGTTTTATTAGGAACTAATAAATATTCATTAAATGTTCGTGAAACGGAATCGTAAAAGTGGGCCATATATAAACCTCCATTTATTTATTACTATTATATTTCAAAGTATCATAATATATCAAGGATGTTCTGTCAATATTATTCATCATTCTAATCTAAGTGTTTTTTTATATTCCAATACATCTTTTTAAAATCGTCATTTCCACTTAAATAGTCAGTTAGACTTTTATTTTGCAAACCTAAATTCATTACAATGTTAATCCAACTATTAGTCCAACCAGATTCTGCACAAAGAGCAGCCCATCCTGCATCTGCTCCAGAACCAAAGTACTCCCATATATTAGAATCAAAACTTCTCATCCAAATACCATCTAAGTTTTTATGACTTATCGATTTAGTTTGTATTTTAACAAAAAATTCAGTCATTTTATCATATAGGTTTTTGTATTTAATATCACTAGTAGCATGGTAGGTTTCATTTAATCCTAAATATGCAAAGTTTTGAGAATATAGTAAATCACATGCATTATCTCCATTCTCATGTATTATTGGTGCTTCATATTTTCCATAATCTTCATTTGATTTAGGAGGTGGATATTTACCATTTTCAAGTAATACCATTTTTTCAATCATACAACCATAATCATCCGTTTGTTCAGATATAACATCAAATAAAGTTTCAAGATATTTTTTTGTTTTTATATTTGGATCATATTTATACAATAAAGCTAAAGGTAATATCATTCTAGAAATCTCTGCCATAATGCCATTGGTCCATTTCCAATTATTGGGGTATTGCGCCATCATATTATAAATACCTTTTTTAGATATATCTAATAATGCTTTATCTCCTGTCATTTTATAAACCATTAAAAATACTGCCCATATATATGATACATAATGAGGTGAATAATTAATTGATATTTTATCCTTAATATCTTTATATGTGTAATCGCTTACTACCATTTTATCATTAAATCGTAAACTATTAATTGTAATACCTCTCTCAGGCATGCTTCTTAAATATGCTAAAACACATTTTATAATACCTTCATTATATTTATTGCTTTTAATAATATTAATACTTGGAATTACACCTAAAAGCAAACGTGCATTATCATCTGTATAATATATTTTAGAAAATTTACTATTACCGTTACCATACCAAGATATAAAACCACCTTCATCTTTTCCCATATTTAATTCTTGATTATTACTTTGAAAAATAAATTTAATTAATGAATCTGCATTTTTTTTACTTGTTTTATTATTATTTACTAAATGATCAAGGGCAAATACTAAACTTGATTCACCAATACAATCATTTCTTATGGCATCAGCTAATACTTGGCTGCCATCATAATTAACATATGAACTAAATCCTTCATATACTTTCGTACCATCACTATCTTTTAAAAGCATATACTTTTTAAACCACTTTGTAGAAAGTTTTATTGTATTTTTTATATCAATTGTAGTAATAACTTTATTTTTATCAAATTTTGCGCTAACACTTTCTTTATATGTAATATCTAATTTAAGTATTTTTTTATATAAATTATTAAAAAAGTTTTGTGGTTTAAACCGTGAACTAATTGGCGAACTAAATTTTGATGTTACTATTAAAACATTATTATAATCTGGATGATAAAAAATGTATGGAATATTTTCCTTAGCTAATCCATAAACCGCTTTTTTATATCCTGCGACCTTAGAAAAACTATATTTAACATATTTTTCATCAATATCATAAGAAAGAACAAAATGACTGTTATTTTGGCCAAGTTCAAAGTTATTGACATTAACTATTCTTTCTCTATCAGTTTTTATAACTGTACTTTTTTTCAAACCATATACTTCTTTAGGATA
>JAUUZV010000109.1 GCA_030592085.1 Clostridia bacterium
GTAATGATTTATGCAGGTTCGAAAGTATTAGGAAATATTACAATTGGTGATAATGTAGTTATTGGAGCTGATTCATTAGTATTAAAAGACTTACCAAGTGATTGTATTGCTGTTGGGTGCCCTGTGAAGATTGTTAAGAAGCTATAATTGCAGATAAAGCCATATAACCAATATAACTAGTTAATAAGATGATACCCATGATTCGTGGGTATCTTTTTTTAGAGAAGATAGTAAATAAAGTTGCTATTAATGTTATCCCAATAATAATAGGTAAGTGAATGGTAATAATATCTTTGGTCATTGATATTGGTTTAATAAGAGTAGTCGTTCCTAAAACTAAAGTTAAGTTTAATATATTTGCTCCAAATATATTTCCAATTGATAATGCAGCTGCTTTTTTTCTAATTGCAGTTATACTAGTTACTAATTCAGGTAATGATGTTCCTAAAGCTGTCATTGTTACTCCAATTATAATTGATGGAACTTCAAGACGATATGCAATTTGCAATCCGTAAGTAACCATCATTCTAGCTCCAATTATTGTAGCAACTAATCCTACAAGAAAAAGCGGAACATTCTTTAACCAAGCTTTTTTGCTATGATCAATAGAATCATCTTTTTTTGTTAGTTGTCTATGTTTTTTAGCTTCAATATAATTGTAATGTACAAAAATTATTGTTAATAATAATAAAACAATTCCCATCCATTCTGAAACAAATCCTGTAATTAATCCAAGAACATAAACTATGACTAATAATGATGAAATAGTAATTGATTTAAATAATAATGCTTTCTTATGAACAAGTAATGGAGTACTAGCAAGAACAGCTATCCCAAGTATTAATGAAGTGTTACACGCTACAGAACCTATTGCATTACCTAAAGCCATTGATGTATCGCCAGAAATAGCTGCACCAGAAGAAACTAGTAATTCAGGTAAGGTTGTACATAAACTTACAAGAGTAGCACCAATTATAATATCAGGAATCCTTACGACTTTTGCAAACCAAATGGTAGCATCAACAAACCAATTACTACCAAATATTATGAATATTAAACCAACAATGAATAAAGTAAACAACCAAAACAATGACATTAAATTTCTCTCATTCTAGTGTAAAAAACTGAATCACCTAATGTTGAACCAGGAATTACTTCTGCTACTTTATCACACTTAATTTTCAATAAGAAAAAGATTTTTTCATATCCTTTTTCATACTCATCAAGTGATTCAAAATTTGCTTGACCTTTAGAAATAATTAAATCACTTTCATTAAAAATTCTATTAAATTCATTACTTGTATTTTTAAAATTTACACCAAGATCGTTAGAACCTGTTTCAATAATAGTTGCGCTTTTATCAATATTAGCTACTATTGCATCGACATAAAGAGCATCATTTAAAATAGGACCTGATTTTACTGAATAATATACTTGTTTATTCATTTGATTAAGAATCTTTGAAATAGGTTCATCAAATATAATTTCACCACAATTATCACCTAGAATTAAAATCTTTTTAGCTTTATTTAATTTTTCTCTAAATAAGGGATAATGGTCAATAGAAAAATCATTTTCTAATGTATCAATTAATATTTTTTTTATATCATAATTTTTAAAGATACCCATATCAATCATATTTCCAGCACTTGATGCATGTAAAGCAGTACGTAATTTATCATCACTATTTAAAAGTGCATCATGTATTAATGGTAAATACTTTTTTGCTTGAACATTAGAATTTTGTTTTTCATTTAAAAATGGGTCATCATTATTAATTAATTCATAAGTTTTTAAAATACTAATAGTTGAATTATAGCTTGGAGATTGATTAACATCAAAAGTCTTAATTAAATCCATTAACTCATATAATACAAGTTTTTGTTTTTGTTGATCGGTTTTTCCATGCTCCATACAATTAATTGCTTGTTTTAAGTAACAATATATACAGTCGTTTGTTGATTTCATAAAATTATATCCTTCTTGTTATTAATGTAAGATAAAAACTGTTACTACCTACATAAAGTAATAATGTTGCTAAATAAACATAATTAGCATTGAGAAAATTTAAGTCTGTAAGTAATCCATCTGTTAAAACAATAAAATTCATTAATAATAATGGAAATATTGGTATTATAGAAAAAATAAATACTATTTTACTAATATACTTAGAAAATGAAATATTTTGAAATACAAATGTTATTAAATAAATAATAAAATATAATAAAGCTGATAAATAACAATATTTCTGTAATGTGAAAATAGCTGTGGTGTTATAAAAATAACCAGAAAGAATTCCACATATAAAAAATATAAATAAAGCGATATACAACAAGTATTTTAAATTAGTACGTAGTTGTTTAATAATACCAACTGAAAATATAGAAAATAGTGTATGTAATATAATTGACGTAAAATAGAAAACATTCAAATAGATGACATCGCTTGATTGTGAAAATACATCTCGTAAGTTAACGTTATTTATTGTTAAATATATAAAAACACCAACAAGAGATAATAGAAAAAGCCATCCAAACAATGGAAAAGGAAAAGATTTACTTTTTTTATGAGTTCTAAAATCTAACTGCATCAACAACCTCTTTTTCTAATAAATAGTATCATAATAAAACAATTTCTTCAATTGAAATAATAAAAGAAAATTATGGTATAATTCTTTTATGAGTAATTTTGTACACTTACATCTTCATACTGAATTTAGTTTACTTGATGGTGCAATTAGAATAAAAAAACTAATGGAAAAAGTCTCTAATTCTGGTATGAAATCTGTGGCGATAACTGATCATGGTGTTATGTATGGGGTTATTGATTTTTATAATGAAGCTAAAAAACACAATATTAAACCGATTATTGGTTGTGAAGTTTATACTGCTAAGCGAACTCGCTTTGACAAAGAAACTAGGCTTGACGCTGATTCGGGCCATCTAGTATTATTAGCTAAAAACAATATTGGATATCATAACTTAATAAAAGTCGTATCATATGCCTTTACAGAAGGTTTCTATTATAAACCAAGAGTTGATTATGATTTGTTAAAGGAATATTCAGAAGGTATTATTTGCTTAAGCGCTTGCCTTTCAGGGGATATACCTACTCACTTAATGAATAATGATTATGAAGGTGCTAAAAAAATAGCTTTAAAATTAAATAGTATTTATGGAAAAGATCATTTTTATTTAGAAATGCAAAGTAATGGGGTAGAGGAGCAAAATTTTGTAAACCAACAATTGATTAAATTATCAACTGAGACAAATATACCATTAGTCATAACAAATGATGCACATTATTTAAATAAAAAAGATGCAAAAGTTCATGATGTTTTACTTTGTATACAAACTGGAAAGAAAGTTGATGATGAAGATAGAATGTCTTTTCCTTCTTCAGAATTTTATGTAAAAACAGCAGATGAAATGAATGAAGCTTTTCCAAATGCTAAAGAGGCCATGGAAAATACTTGTAAAATTGCCGATATGTGTGATGTAACGTTTGAATTTGATCAATTACAACTACCTGCATTTATAATTGAAGGTGAAAGTAATCATAAGGAATATTTACAAAAATTAGTAGATGATGGGTTAAAAGAGCGATATAAAAATAATATTACTAATATTCATAAAACTAGAGCAAAAGAAGAATTACAAACAATTAGTAATTTAGGTTATATTGATTATTTTCTTATTGTTCATGATTTTATTCGCTATGCTAAGGATAATGATATTATGGTGGGACCTGGACGAGGTTCAGCAGCTGGGAGTATTGTTTCTTATGCTTTAGGGATTACAAATATTGACCCAATTAAATATGATTTACTTTTTGAACGTTTTTTAAACAAAGAAAGAGTTTCTATGCCTGATATTGACATTGATTTTTGTTATGAAAACAGACAACGAGTAATTGACTATGTAATTAATAAATATGGTGATGATAAAGTTTGCCAAATTATAACTTTTGGAACTATGGGAGCAAGAGGGTCAATAAGAGATGTGGGCAGAGCGCTAAATTTATCTTATGCTGAAACAGATCAAATTGCTAAAATGATTCCATTCACACTTGGTATTAATATTGAAGAAGCATTAGATATAAACAAAGAACTACAAAATATGTATGATAAAGATGAAAGAATTAGTAATCTAATTGATACATCGCGATTATTAGAAGGTATTTCAAGACATTCATCAACACATGCAGCTGGAGTTGTTATAACAAAAAAGAGCGTTAATGAATATGTTCCTGTACAGTTAAATGATGAAAATATTGTTACTCAATTTCCAATGGAAACTTTAGAAAAACTTGGAATTCTAAAAATGGATTTTTTAGGATTACGTACATTAACTGTAATGCGTGATTGTGTTCAATTGGTAAAAGAAATATTTAATAAAGAAATTGATTTATATAATATGGAATATAATGATAAAGAAGTATTTTCACTTATTGCTAGAGGCGAAACTATAGGTGTATTCCAACTAGAAAGTGCTGGTATGACCTCTTTTATGAAAGAACTAAACCCTGCTGACTTAGAAGATATTATTGCTGGTATATCGCTATATAGACCTGGGCCAATGGATCAAATACCAAGATATTTAAAAAATAAGATTTCAAAAGAAAATATTGAATATCACCATGAATCACTAAAGCCTATTTTAGATGTAACTTATGGCTGTATGGTATATCAAGAACAAGTTATTCGTATTGTTAGGGATTTAGCAGGTTATACTATGGCTCATGCAGATATTGTTAGAAGAGCTATGTCAAAGAAAAAAACAGATGTGATGGATGCAGAACGTATAATTTTTATAAAAGGTGCAATAGAAAAAGGTATAAGTGAAAAAAGTGCTAATACTATATTTGATGAAATGATGGATTTTGCTAGTTATGCTTTTAATAAAAGTCATGCAGCAGCATACGCAGTTATAGCATATCAAACAGCTTTTCTAAAATATTACTATCCAGTTCTTTTTATGGCTTCTTCTTTAAATAGTTTTGTTAATCATAAAGAAAAAGTTTCAATGTATATAAGAGAATGTGAGAAAATGTCAATCAATGTTTTACCACCTGGAGTTAATACTAGTTCTTCTCGTTTCTCTGTTGAAGGAAAAAATATTCGTTTTGGTTTATCTGCTATTAAAAATGTAGGTTCTAAAGTAGCAAAAGCAATATATTCCGAGAGAAAATTAAATGGTGATTATATTGATTTCATAGATTTCTGTGAGAGAGCTTCAAAATTGGATGTTAATAAAAAATGTGTTGAAAGTATGATTAAATCAGGATGTTTTACAGATTTTAAGCAAAATAAACGACAACTTATAGCTTCATTTGAAAAAATACTTGATTCAATAAATAATCAAGAAAAAAGAAATATAAGAGGGCAAGTATCACTATTTGAAACAGGAAACAAAAATTATGCAACATACACTTTCCCTAAAATGGATGAATTTGATAATCATATGTTATTATCAATGGAAAAAGATATATTAGGATTGTATGTTACAGGAAATCCATTGCAAGAATATAAAAAATTAATTGAAAGAAAAGTTACTTTTAATAGTAATGAGAAAACTACAGATGAAGAATTTGATCATAATCGATATTATGATGGTAAAAGTGTTATAGTTGCAGGAATTATTTCATCAATAAGTAAGAAACTTACTAGAAACAACGCAATGATGGCTTTTGTTGAAATTGATGATTTATATGGTTCGCTTGAAATAATTGTATTTCCTAAAACTTTTGAAAATAATATGTTGTTAATTAAAGAGGAAAATAAAGTTCTTATAGATGGTAAATTAAGTTTACGAGAAGATGAAGAAATAAAAATTATTTGTCAAAATATATCTCCATTAGATAGAAATTCAGTTGATATAGGTAATTTTCAAAATAAAAAAATCTATATTAATGGTGACAAGATTAATGAAAATAAATTATATAATTTTCTTCAATTTTTTAATGGGCAGACACCAGTTTATATTAGAAAAACCGTTTTAGGTAAAAAAATCACACAATCAGTACCTAATCGAATGAATTTTCTTTTAAATAAAGAAACTGCACAATTAATTATAGATGAATTTGGTAATGAAAATGTGATTATTAAAAATTATTGATTTTTACAACTTTATATAATATATTCATAGAGAGAAGGTGAATTATGAAAGATATTAACTATGGCACTGATAATATTATAATTAAAGCATTAGAAAATGGTGTTAGTATTATTGGATTAACTAGAGGTGAAAACACGAAATTTCATCATATTGAAAAAATGGATAAGGGAGAAGTTTTAATTTGTCAATTCACCGAATTCACATCTGCAATTAAAATAAAAGGTAAAGCTAGTATTACAACTTCTGAGGGATCTGTAATATCAGGCGAATAAAACTGAGGGAAAACATGAAAAAAATAAAAAAAATTGGTATATTAACAAGTGGAGGCGATGCTCCTGGAATGAATGCCGCTATTAGATCGGTTGTTAGAACTGGTATTCATTATGGTTATGAAATGTATGGAATATATCGTGGTTATGATGGATTAGTTGCAGGAGAAATCGAAAAACTTAATGCTAGAGATGTTTCTGGGATTTTACAAAAAGGTGGAACAAAATTAAAAACATCTAGATGTCCAGATTTTCTTATGAAAGAAACAAGGGATTTAGCTAGATCAATTTGTAAAGTATTTGGAATAGATGTAATCGTAGTAATAGGTGGTGATGGTTCTTATCGAGGAGCTCTTGATTTAGCTAAAGAGGGATTACCTGTTATATGTTTACCTGGAACAATAGACAATGATATAGATTGTACAGATTACACCATAGGTTTTGATACAGCTATAAATACTGTTCAAGATGCAGTTGACAAAATTCGAGATACTGCATATTCCCATGAGCGTTGTTCTGTAATTGAAGTAATGGGACGAAATGCTGGATATATTGCATTAAATACTGGAATAGCTGGTGGAGCTGATGCAATTTTAATTCCAGAAGAACCATTTGATATAAACGAAGTTATTAAAATCATTATTAAAGGTAGAAATCGAGGAAAAGATGATTTTACAATTATTGTAGCAGAAGGTGTAAAAAATGCTCAAGAAATATGTACATTAATTGAAGAAAAAACAGGGATAATATCTAGATATACAATTTTAGGATATGTACAGCGTGGTGGTAGCCCATCGGCTTATGATAGGGTAATGGCTAGTAGAATGGGTGATTTTGCAATAAAAACAATAAATCAGAATAAATTAAATAAAATAATATCCCTAAAAAATAATCAATTAGTAGCACAAGATATTGAAAAAGCGTTAGAGATGACTAAAACAATTGATAAAGAAATGCTAAAAATTGCAAAAATATTATCAATTTAGGAGTAAAAATGAAAAATATACCAAATTATATTACAACTTTTAGACTAATATTAGTTCCTTTTTTTGTTTATTATTTACTAAAGGAAATGGTAATTATTGCTTTTCTAATTTTTGCAATTGCTTCATGGTCTGATGTTTTAGATGGTTATTTAGCTAGAAAATTTAATGTTATTTCAAATTATGGGAAAATAGTAGATCCACTTGCTGATAAAGCATTACAATTAAGTGCTGTAATTACTTTATGTATCATTGGAAGATTGCGACTTATCTTTATACTTGTTTTAATTTTAAAAGAAATATTATTAATTCTTGGTGGAGTAATTATTTACAAAAAAAAGTATATTGTTCCTGCTAAATGGTATGGTAAAGCTTCATCTTTCTTAATTAATACAGTAATAGCTACTATAATTCTATTTACTTTACCACAATTAGTTATTGATATTTTAATGATTATTTCTATTATTGCCATGGTATTTTCATTGTTTATGTATATAGTCAATTATCAAAAGTTAAAAGGTGAATTAATAAAAGGTTAATAAATATGATAGGTTATATAAAAACATTTAAACCAGAACTTAAAGTAAAAGACTTAACAACATATGA
>JAUUZV010000160.1 GCA_030592085.1 Clostridia bacterium
AGGTCCTGAATTAATAAATACATATTTTATGTTAATTAAAATAGTATCTGGAGCTGTTGCATTAGGACTACTAGTTAGTTTCGTAGTAGGACTATTTACACCTGAATTAACAGTTGCTAAGTTTATGCTTGATTTTCTAGCACTAATCCCCTCTTTAATAATGGGTATAATTACCGCCATTGGATTTATTACAGTAATCTTTTACTTAATTGAGCGAAATGTTCCTGGCTATCAACTTAAAGGAGTTATTGAAAAAATCAAATGGAATCCAAAGGATCTACCTAAAGTTCCTAATGAAAAAGAAAAAATTTCACTATTTGAAAGTATTTTTGGAATCGTAGTAACTATTATGGGAATTATTTTGTTTAACTTCTTTGCTGATAGATTGGGTATTTATTATGCAGGAAGTCTTGATGATAAATTTCAATTCGTACAAATTTTTTCACTTGAAGCAATACAAAAATATTTACCATTTTGGAATATTGTATGGGTTACAAGCTTAGTGTTCCAAATATTCTGTTTAACTCAACGTGAATGGAATATAAAAACTAGAGCATTTGAATTGTTAACTAATTTATTATCTATTGCTATATTAATTATGATGATAAATGGTCCTGAACTAATTGATTTTAGATTATTATTTGAAAAAGCATCATCAGATATTATTGAAGCATTCACTCCAATAGTTGAATTCTTTAATTACTCTCTTGATGGTTTATTACTTATAATCTTAATTAGTACTTGTATTGGAATATTAATACGCGGAATAAAAATATTAGTAACCCTTTCAAAAACGCATATAAACTAATCAAATGGAACTATTTCCTAACTTGTATCGTTTAAGTGATATAAGTTAGGAAAGGTTTTAAAATTATGAAAAAATTATTAATAATATTAATTACAATATCATTATTATTTTCAATGGTTGCCTGTACAACAAATAGTGAATTTTCTGGCGTTTATGCTGCTGATAAGAGTGATAATGTTATAACTGCAAATTCTCAATTTTCTTTTGAATTATTTAAAGAAATTAATAAGTCAGATCAAGATAAAAATGTCTTTATCTCACCTTATAGCATATCGTCTGCCCTCTCAATGTTATATAACGGTGCCAATAATCAAACAGAAAGCGAAATGGCTTCTATGCTACATTATAATAAAATTAGTGATGAAGATTTAAATAATGGAATGATGTATCTAAGAGAACGACTAGAGGTAATTAAAAATGTGGAATTATCAATTGACAATTCAATTTGGATTAGAGAGAACTTCCCTGTTAAAGAATCATTTATAGATATAAGTAAATTTGTATTTGATGCTTATGTAACAGAAATTGATATGGATGATCCAAAAGCCGCTGATACTATCAATGATTATATTAAGAAAAAAACTAATAACATGATTGATAAAATGATTGACCCTCCTATTGATAGTGATGTAGTTATGTATCTTATTAACACAATCTACTTTGATGGTAAATGGACTAATCCATTTAATGAAGAAAACTCTACAAACGATTTATTTACAAATTATGATGGGTCTAGTGTAGAAGTTAATATGATGCACCTTCAAACAGATTACTTCTATGGAGAAAAAAAGGGTGAGAAAATTATTGAAGTTCCATATGGTGATGGTGAAGTTTCAATGTATCTAATACTTCCTGAAATAGGACAAGATATAAATGAATTCATTGATGAACTATCACATAAGAAATGGCTAGACCTTCGTTATGATGTACTAGAAAACAACAAACAAGAAGTTACCCTATCAATGCCATCATTTAAAATTGAATATGGAATTAAAGAAATTAGTAATGAATTAAAGACATTAGGTATGAAAGAAGCATTCACTGATTATGCTGATTTTACAGGTATTGCTGATAGTATTTATGTAAGTCGAGTATTACATAAAGCAGTTATAGAAGTTGATGAAGTAGGAACTAAAGCTGCAGCTGCAACAGTTGTAGAAATGAAATTGACATCTATGCCTATGGATCCACTTACATTTACAGCTAATAGACCATTTATTTATATTATTGCAGATAATACAGATGATACAATACTATTTATGGGAAAAATGGTTGATATGAAATAATAAAACTACAATTTAACTAGTATATTAAAAACCAGCAAATTAGTTGCTGGTTTTTTTCTTAGTTGACTCACTATATGAGTTATTCCTGTTCTATTCAGTAATTTTTTTCTTTCGGTATTTTATTAATATTGTAATACCTGCAACGAATTCGAAAGGTACATAAGGAATGAGCAGTGCAAAAGGTAGCTCTACTCCAAAAGCCATTAATGGTATACTAATTAATATAAAAGGTACTGATATAAGCCCCCATAGTGCAAGCCATTTTGGAAAAACTTTAGCTTTCATTAGAAGGTAATAAAATAATATTGCTCCAAGTCCAAATGGTATCATAGCCATTTGTCCCGCAAACTCTTTACAAGCTAGCAACATCTTTCCCATTGCTAAAAGGCTTGCATCTGCACTTATTAAATAAAGCTTGCTAACTTCTAGTAATCCAAATATAAAGACTTGCCCTACCACTAACAATACTGCTTCAAATATATAGAAACTTAAAGCAATGATTGCTATTGTTTTACCTTTGTGCCCTGCAACCCTATACATTGCTACACCAAGCATAATAATTACAATGCCTGTTATCATTTGCAAAAGAATACTGATATGTGCTACCTGTATACTGTCTGCAATAGTTCTCATACTTGTACCAGTAATTTCATTTGCATCAAATGGCCCCAAAAATATTGAACCACCTATCAACGAAGTTACTGCTTGAGCAAAAAGAGTAATTCCTAACAATTTAAATAAACTTTTTTTTGTTTTCATTCTTATCTCCTAAAATTTGTATTGTTTTTTCTTTCATTATTAATTATACTATATAGTGTAATTAAGCAAACGTCAATACTTATTTATACTACACGGTGTAGTTTATTTATATTTCAAGGAGGTACTAAAATGAATCAACAAAAAGAACGCGATAAAAGTAAAAAAAGAGCCATCATTCTAGATGGCGCTACAACTGTATTTATAAATATGGGATATGAATTAGCTAGTATGGATAAAATTGCTGAGACAGCTAAAGTCTCAAAGCGAACTGTATATAACCACTTTGGTAGTAAAGAAAATTTATTCCAAGTAATTGTAGCTGATTTTTTAGCTAAAAGACAAGAACTAAAAACTATAAAATATGATTCGGAAAAAACATTAGAAGAACAATTACTTGCATTTATTAATGCTGAGATATTTCTAATTGATTCACCAAAACGCATAGGACTATCTAGATCTATGACAATAACATTTTTAAGTGACCTTCAGTATGCAAGGGAAACTGTTTCCAAATATCCTCCTACTTTTAGTGTATTTCTAGATTGGCTTAAAGAAGCTGAAAATGACAATAAAATTAATGCAACCAATTTATTACTAGCAGCTAGCTTATTCTATTCTCTAATTATTGGAGCTATTACATGGCCAGTACTTTTTACAAATGGTATTAATAAGAAGGCTGTAAAACCAATGATAGATGAAATAATTGCAATATTTTTAGCCAGGTATGGCAACATAGATTGATTTATGACTTAATAGTAACACTCCACTTAAGTTGTAAATTATATTGGCATTAAGTAATTAACATCACAAAAATTTTATCTATTCCCTATTATTTCTTTACTTCGTTTTCTAAAACTTCAATTGCCCATAGTGGAATATTTATTAGCCAACTCTCTCTTTTATAATCAGTCATAGCCGTTCTAATAGAAATTGATGGATTAAATTTTTCAAAGTAACTTTTCAAACTCTTTGCTTTTAGGTTTGTTTCTGCTTTTACTTCAACTGGAATAATTTTTTCTCCCGTATCTACTAAAAAATCTATTTCTGCACTACCCCTATTATTTGTCCAATAATAAGTTTCCAATTGATTTGAAGTTTTTAATTGTTGTAGCACATATTGTTCTGTTAATGCTCCTTTAAATTCCTTGAACAACTCATTCCCATTTAGTAAAACTGACTGATTTAGTCTCACCATACAAGATAACAAACCAACATCTAGCATAAACAATTTAAATGCTTTTAAATCTTCATACGCTTTAAGTGGTAAATTTGGTGCTGTAACTCGTTGCACTTTATAGATAAGTCCACAATCAATAAGCCATAACATGGCAAGCTCATATTCCTTAGCTCTTGCTCCTTCTTTAATAAGTCCATATATGAATTTTTTGTTTTCTTTAGTTAGTTGATTCGGAATATTATTCCATAACATTCTAATTCTTGGAATAACTTCATTAGGCATATGCTTTGAAAAATCTTGTTCATATGCAATTAAAATTCTTTCTTGAATCTCTCTGGCTTCATTAAAATCTTTATTTTCCTTAAAACTTGCCACAACTTCTGGCATACCACCAACATAATAATAGTATTTTAATAAATCAATATATTCTTGTTTAAAGGTTGTTGCTAACTCAAAATCCCCTTGTTGTAATAACTTAACAAACTGTTCTTTTCCCATTGCTTTTATAAATTCACTAAATGATAAAGGATACAAATTCATGAATTCAACTTTACCTACTGGAAATGATGTTCCTTGATGCAAAGCTACACCAAGTAATGAACCTGCACAAATAATTTGATATTCAGGTGCATTTTCATTGAAGTACTTTAAAGCAGTTAACGCTTTTGGTACTTCTTGGATTTCATCAAAGATGAGTAAAGTATTTTTAGCATTAATTTTATGACCACAATACAACTCTAAACCGGTTATAATCCTATCTACTTTCAAATTTGTCTCAAATAATTCTTTTATTTGTCTATTGTTGTCAAAACTTATATAAACCATTTTCTCATAAGCGATCTCACCAAACTTTTTCATTAGCCATGTTTTTCCTACTTGTCTAGCACCTCTTATAATCAATGGTTTCTTGTTTTTCTTTTCTTTCCATTTATATAAATCACTCATCGCATTTCTGTACATTACATCACCTCATGTACTATTATATAGCTTTAATACATTTATTACAACGAATAAATGTACTTTCAACACATTAATACGAACGTATATTGAGTTTAAGTTAAATATATTGTTAGCAATTGCTTTCAGTCACACAGAATTTACTCTATCAATTTCCTTAATCAAATACGCACTATAAAGTGGAACTGATTTAATTTTATTTACAAAACCAAAATTCCTCATGGAAACACAAATCGAATATTCAGGAGTATATTTCTCCACATAGGTCCGAAGGGATTTTGATTTTTTATTCATAGATACCTTTACTTCAATGGGAATCACATAACCATCTATACTTCTTATAACATCAATTTCTGCATCTTTTCGGAATTTCCAATAGTGTAAGCTATATGTCTCGCTTTTTAGCATACATGCTACATAATTTTCTGTTAACATACCACTAAACAATCTCGCTTGACTTTTATCAACATTATTCCCGCGTATTATGTATAACCGTACTACATATTTCACGTGTTTTATGTATAATTGTATTGTTGTTATCACGAACTTTTAAATTAATTAACTACAAAAAGAAATACGCTACATATAGCATATCATCATTTCCCCCCAATTATTATAGTATCATTGGATTTACTCGCAAGCCACCAACTATTATTCCCACTCAATAGTTACACTTTAGAATAACAACTATGAAATTCATGTGTAACAACTATATTCCTAATTAATTATTGTTTTAACTTAAACCCAAATAATATAATTTACTTAGATATATGTTATAATTATTTTGTAA
>JAUUZV010000057.1 GCA_030592085.1 Clostridia bacterium
ATCTACAGATGAAGTATTACCTAGTGATTCCGAACCAGGATAAAATTTTTCGCCATATTAATTCAAAGAAAGTAGCTTTTTCAACAGATTCTTTTGTCATTATATCCACTTTGCCTAACTCTTCACCATTTAAAACATAGGATACATTACCAACAACTGTATCTTCCATAAACGGAGCGGTTAACTCTTCTTCAATGGTAACAATTCTTTCAATATTTTCTTCATCTTCTAGTTTAATTAAAAATGTTGAGTCTTCTGTAACATAACATTCTACTTCTGTTATAACACCTTTAAGTACTGGAATAATTCCTGCAATCTGTCCAGTTTCTTGTAATGTGATTTCTCCAAAATTTAAAAAGCCATAATCAAGTAATTTTGCTGTTTCAGCAAATCTAACATTAGTATCTTCCCCACCAAGTATTATTGTTATAAGTCTTGTCCCGTTTTTAGTGGCTGTAGCAGCTAAACAATAACCAGCTTCTGTTGTAAATCCAGTTTTAAGTCCATCAGCACCACTATAAAATTGAATTAATTTATTCCTATTGTATAAATCTATCTGGTCTTCTCCTGGTCTAAATGCTTCATATGTTTTTGTTGAAAACTCAAATATCTCTGGATAATCATTAACTAAAGCATTTGCTAATAAAGCTAAATCATATGCAGTTGAATAATTACCTTCATCAGTTAATCCTGTGCAATCTAAATAATTAGTGTTCTCCATACCAAGTTCACTAGCTTTTTGATTCATAAAATGTACAAAAGCATTTTCACTACCAGCAATTAGCTCAGCAACTGCCACTGTGGCATCATTAGCCGAATGTAAGTCAATTGCATGAATCATTTCTTTTAATGTAAATTGCTCTCCTACTTCAAGATAGACTTGAGATCCACCAAAACTAACAGCATATTCACTTGCTGTTACAATAGTGTCATAATTAACATCACCATTATCAATAGCTTCAAATATTAAATAAATACTCATTAATTTTGTTAAGCTTGCCATAGAAAGACGCTTTGATGAATTTTTTTCATGTAATACTTGACCCGTCTTAGCATCAACTAGAATTGCAGCTTTTGCTTGCAAAGCATCAACTGACGTTTCTTTAATAATATTATTTACTGATACTATATCAAATAACACTTCATCAGTTGCAATAACTAACGAAAATGTCCAAGACAGCAAAAATGCTATAACAATTAAAATAACAAGTAATTTTTTCATTCGTAACTCCTTTTATATCTTTAATAATAGATTGTTTGTTCCTTAGTAACCCTACCAATAACAGTTTTTACTTTTTTTACTTCATTTTGGGACAATGTAATAGTTTCTATAAAATCATCAATAATATTAGGTAAATTCTTTTTATCTGTATATAAAGTGGCTAAGAGTTCACCTTTTTTTATATAATCACCAACAGTTTTATTTAGTATAATTCCTGCTGACATATCAATTGGAGTAGTTTTTGTAAGCCTACCCGCTCCTAGTTGCATAGAAATTTCTCCAATTGCTTTAGCTTTAATATCGCTAATATATCCACTCTCATTACTTAAAACTTCAACAGTTTCTTTAGGTTGTTTAAATAGTGAATAATCTGTTATTACATTAATATCTCCACCTTGATTACTAATCATTTCTTCTAGTTTCTTCAAAGCACTACCATCATTAATTGAATCAACAGCTAATTGATAACAAACCTTTTGTTCCTTATTAGTAGCTAAATGTATTAACTCTCCTGCTAATGCCATAGATACTTCATATAGCGGTCCTGTGCCATTGCCTTTTAACACTTCAATTGCTTCAATAACTTCAAGGGAATTTCCAACATGATATCCAAGAGGATAGTTCATATTAGTAATTAATGCTGATATATTACGCCCATTGTTTACGCCAATTTCTACCATTTTTTCTGCTAACTCTTCTGCAGCTTTTATTGTTGACATAAATGCACCATCACCAGTTTTTACATCTAACACAATATTTTTAGCACCTGCTGCAAGTTTTTTACTCATAATGCTAGTAGCAATAAGAGAAATGTTGTCAACAGTAGCAGTAACATCTCTTAATCCATATAATATTTTATCTGCAGGAACCATATTTCCTGTTTGACCTGTTATACATAAATTTGATCTTTTATATATATCGTGAAATTGTTCTAAAGATAAAGTGGCATTAAAGTTTGGAATTGATTCTAATTTATCAACTGTTCCACCAGTATGGCCTAATGCTCGTCCTGACATTTTTGCTAAAACCAACCCATTAGCTGCAACAACCGGTCCAACAATTAATGATGTTTTGTCTCCTACTCCACCTGTTGAGTGTTTGTCAGCTGTTGGTAAATCATCTGGAAAAGTCATTTGATCCCCAGAAGCTGCCATTAGTTGGCATAATTGGAATGTCTCTTTTTCATCAAGTCCATTTAAAAATGCCGCCATTAATAAAGCTGTAGTCTGATAATCTGGAATTGTTTTATTTGTAATTCCTTTTACAAAGAAATCTAATTCTTCATATGATAGTGATTTTTTATCACGCTTTTTTTCGATAATATCATACATTCTCATGGTTTTTACCTGCTACTTTCTACCCTCTTATTGTACATCAACAAAGTACTATTTTCTATATTACAGTAGTTACTTTATGTATTCTTAGTAATTTCTAATCTAGCAAGCTCATCACATCGATTGTTATATTCATTATCAGAATGTCCTTTTACTTTCACATATGTAATTTTATGAATGTTATTAAGTTCATATAGAGTTTGCCAGTGCTGCTTGTTTTTAAGTGGAGCTTTTTTCTTTCTCCATCCTAATTTCACCCAATTATCAATCCATCCTAATAAAAACGCATTTACAAAATAAGCGCTATCTGAATACAAATTAACAATACATGGTTTTTTTAATTTTTGTAATGCTTTTATGGCAGCTAATAGTTCCATTTCATTATTAGTAGTCTGTTTCTTAAAACCAGAAATTTCCTTTTCTTTATTACCATAGATTAATACAGCTCCCCATCCTCCAGGGCCTGGATTATTAGAGCATGCACCATCTGTATATATTGATACTTTTTTCATATTACTTACCTGACAGTTTCCGTGATTTATCAGCGCAAACAGCTATTGCTTTTAATAAAGCACTTCTAAAACCTTCTTGTTCAAGAACTTTTACAGCTTCTATTGTGGTTCCTCCTGGTGAACAAATCATATCTTTAAGTTCTCCTGGATGTTTATCACTTTTTAAAACTAAATTAGCACTACCTGCTATTGATTGAGCAGCTAGTTTATATGATTGTTCTCTTGTTAGCCCTTCAAGTACACCTGCATCAGCCATTGCTTCAATCATCATAAATACATAAGCAGGTGAACTACCAGCTAATGCAGTAGCTCCGTCCATATATTTTTCTTCAATTAATAATGTCTCACCTGCACATTGTAGTACTTCTTTTGCAAGTTTAACATCATCTTCTGTAACATTATGTCCTTTTGATAAAGTTGTCATACCCATACCAATCTGAGCTGGCATATTTGGCATACTCCTAATTAATCGTAGATTTTCAATTTTACTTTCATAATCGCTTATTTTTACACCTGCTGCAATTGTAATTACTAACTTATTATTTATTACATCTTTTAAATCATTTAATACAGATAACACGATATTTGGTTTAACAGCTAATAAAATTACATCACCATTTAAACACGCTTCATTAGAAGATTCCCATATAACACAATTTTTTCCTTCAAAGGTCTTTGATTTTTTATAGTCTGCATCAAAAACATGTACCATAAATCGTTTACTTCTCTTAATGGCTTTAATGAGTGAACCACCCATGTTTCCTGCACCAATTATAGTTATATTTTTCATAAATTTTCCTCTTTATCTTTTCTGACTAATGTACCACTTATAACGGGATTTTTAACAGTAATATGATAAATCATTTCTGCATGAGGTGTACTTTCGATTGGTTTTTCTTGTTTATCAGTCATATTTTCAATTACTTGAGTAAAGTCAGCTCCATTTGGTAACATAAATTCTACTTTATCTCCTAAAACAATTTTATTACGTTGCATTAATGTGGCTTTTTTTGTTTCTAAGTCATAACTTATCACTTTTGCTACAAATAATTTTTCTCGTAAATAACTACTTGTTGTATATATTTGTGCTTCTGGATCACTTTTAAAATAAAAACCAGTAGTAAATTGACGATGGGATGCAGCGCTCGCTTCATTAAGCCATTTACTATTAGTTTGATTTATAGAGTCATTATTATAGTATTCATCAATTGCTCCCCTATATGCTCTAGTTGTACATGCATTATAGAAAACACTTTTCATTCTGCCTTCGATTTTAAAACTTGCTATACCTGCTTTAATTAATTCATTAATATGTTCAATTAGACATAAATCTTTTGAATTAAATATATATGTTCCTCGTTCATCTTCATAAACTGGCATATATTCTCCTGGTCTCTTTTCTTCAACTAAATGATAATTCCATCTACAAGGCTGTGCGCAATCACCACGATTACTTTCTCTATTTGCCATATAATTACTTAGTAAACATCTACCAGAATAAGCCATGCACATAGCACCATGAACAAAGGTCTCCACAGAAACATCTTTTGGTAATGAAGTGATAATTTCGCCAATTTCTTCAAGGGATAATTCTCTAGCAAGAATAAGTCTCTTAGCTCCTAATTCAACATACATTCTAGCTGTCTCAATATTAGTAATATTTGCTTGGGTACTAATGTGAACTTCTAAATCAGGAGTTTTTCTTTTTATAAGGCTTAACAACCCTGGGTCAGCTATAATTATAGCATCAGCACCTAATTCATTAATCATTGTTACAATGTCTGAAATAGCTGCTAAGTCACTATTTCTAGGAAGAATATTCACAGCAACATAAACTTTTTTATTTAGCTTATGAGCATACTCAATGCCACTTGCAAGTTGACTATCAGTAAAGTTATCAGCTTTTGCTCGTAGACTAAATTGTGTGCTACCAGCATACACAGCGTCAGCACCATATAAAAATGCTGTTTTTAGTTTTTCTAAATTTCCCGCTGGTGATAGTAATTCAACTAACTTATTCATTGATATCCTTTCTATATGATAGTAATACACCATCTCCAATTGACAATAGGCTACTATTAAATTGTTTATTGTTCATCACACTTTTTATATAAGAGTCTAGTTTATTAACTAGTACTTTTTGCCGCCTTGGAATAATATCTCCTTTAGCTACCATTCCACGGTATAACACATTGTCTGAAATTATTAGACCACCATGGTTTATTAATCGTAAACATTCATTAAAATATTTTTCATATTGTCCTTTAGCAGCATCTATAAATATCATATCATATTTTTTTTGAATATTGGCTAAAACATCAATAGCATCTCCTGCAATAATTGTTATTTGGTGTTCTTTTTTATTTTTCTTTATATTCTCTCTAGCTAGTTTTACTAGATCATAATCAATTTCTATTGACTCAATAAATCCATTTGTTGGTAAGAACTCAGAAAAGCATAAAGCAGAGTAGCCAATTGCTGAACCAATCTCTAAAATTTTAACTGGTTTATATAACTTTCCTAATAGTTGAATTAAAGCCTTAGTTTCTTTACCCATAATAGGAATATTATGTAAAATAGCATATTTTTCAAGAGGTAATAACCAGTCACTACTTTTAGGTAAAGACTGGTTAATATATTTTTCTACATCATCATTGACAATCCAAAACCGTCTGTTATTTTTCATGGTTTTATCCTACTCAGCATATCTGATTATATTATTATTATGTTCTCTTAATGTGGATGCAAAAGCATGTGTTCCATCGCCTTTTGATACATAATAAAAGTAATTATGTTCATCAGGATATAAAGCAGCTATAATTGATTTTTCACCTGGATTACAAATAGGTCCTGGTGGAAGGCCTGAATACAAATATGTATTATATGGTGTATCAATTTTAGTATCTTCTGTTAGTAATTCTTCTTTAACTTCACCTGTTTCATTTAGTAAGTAATATTGAATAGTTGCATCAATTTGTAAATAATTAAGAGAAGTATCAGATGTATTAAGCCTATTATATATAACACCCGCTATAATACCTCGTTCTTCATCAACTTGTGCTTCTTTTTCAATTAATGATGCAATAATAACAATTTCATCAATACTCATACCAATATCATTTGCACGTTTAATATATACATCTTTTAATTTTCTATTAAAATTACCAAGCATTTTTGTAATGGCAGCTTCTGCACCTGTTGTAATATCAAAAATATATGTATCTGGGAATAAATAACCTTCCAAAAAGAATTCGCGACTTTCGATGATTGGAATTGTTGCTACAAAATCATATTCATCTTCATACTCATTACATGCTTTTATAAATTCTTCTTCACTAATAAATCCATTCTCAACAAATATATCTACAGTTTGTTTAAAGGTTAATCCTTCTTGGAAAAAAATTCTTGCTGTTGGATTTGGAACAGGATTCAAGGAAAATATGTATATTAACATGTCATATCCAATAGGATTATCATAATCAATATTTTTATTAATATAATGTTTCCCAGATGTATATCCACCATCATTTCCCATTAACATAGAATATAACTCAAACTGATACCACTTAACTAGAATCTTATCAATAATAATACCTTGTTTAGCTATTAACTTAGAAATATCTTTAGTACTAGCTCCAGAAGGAATATCAATGATTATTGCTTCATCTTCTGAAATTTCTCCAACCAAAGCAGCAATATCAATTTCAGATCGATCCATAACAAAATCATTTGTTAAATTAAATGTAAAAATAAATGCATAAACTACAAAGGTAAAGAAAGCAAGCCATAATAGGGTAAATAGTATCTTTACCCATGTTTTACGTTCTCTTCTTTGTGGTTTCTCTTTTTTCACTTTTTTCTTTTTTTGAAAAACTTTTTGTAGGTTTAATTTCTTCATCGCTACCTATTATACCATAAAACTGTTATGGTCTTTTTCCATATTGGAAAAACTTCTCTCTCATAGTATTTGCTGATTCATCAGTAACCTGGATTGTTCTGTAATCACCATAATCTTTTGCTATAAATCCACCATTTTGATGGAATAATTTTACCATTTTTTTAGCATGTTCTTCAATAAGTTGTTGATCACCAGTTGGTAGAACAGCTTGAATATCAACAGATGAGTATAAAGTAGCTTTTTTACCAATAACATCTGCTAAATTTTCTAATCCCATTAAACTTGGTTGATCTAATTGTAATACATCAACACCCACTTCAATTAAATCTTCTAATATCTCATAAATATAACCACATGAGTGCATCATTACTTTCATATCATATTTCTTGGCAGTATTGCATAAAGTAACAAACGAAGGTTTAAATATTTCTCTCCATAAAGTTGGACTAATTAAAAGCTGGTTCTGTACTCCCCAGTCTTCACAGAAAAATATTCCATCAACTCCTAGTTGACCATAATTTTCAATGACTCCTGAAACCATTTTTGTCATTTTATCTCTTAATTTAATAACATTATCTTTTTCTAGAATTAAATCCATTAGAAAGTTTTCCATTTTTCTAACTTTTCTCATATATGAAAAAGGAAATCCCATAACCCATCCTGATAAAAACTTATCATTATTTTCACTTATTCTTTCTTCTAAATGATTATATCTATTTGGATTATCAAAATCAGGCAGTATATAATTTTCTAAATCGTCCCATGATTCAAGCGCTCCTACAAGCACTTCTCCTCCACCTGTTAAATCATGGCTCATCTTTCCCCATAAATTTCCAAATTCATCAAGTTTTAAAAATCCGTCAAACTTCTCATATTGAGGAAATTTATTTAGAAAAAAACTAGGTTTTTGCCAAGTAAGTTCATCAGATTGTTTCATGGATAGATTTATACCTGCAAAATCACTATAATTCCCGTATTGAAAATCATATCCAATTCTAGGTGGATTATCAAATTCAATAACTCTTTTAATTACTTCTTTTGGTTTCATTATCTCTATTCCTTTCCATTAGTGATAGTATATCTATTATTCTTTAATGCAGAAACCAATGTTAACATATCAGTTATTTTCTCAAAAAATTTCATTGGTGATAAGTGTAAATCTTGTGTTTGATGATAATCACTTCCACAAGTTCCAAATAGATTACCCTTTTTTGCATACTCCTTTGCCAAGTAATTCCGAGAATCATGTCTAGAATTTCCATTAACAATTTCAACTCCATCAATATATTTTTGATTAATCATAGTCATTCTATCTCTAAAAGGATGTGCCCAAATTATAACCATATCAGATGTTTTAAGAGTAGTTGAAAATTCTTCAAGTGTTAATTCGAAAAAACGAGGATTCTCATATAAAAATTGTTCTGTAATCCCAAAAAGCAAATAATCATTTACATTCTCTTTAAATCTTATTTCCATACCTTGCAGTACAATTAAATCTAATTGCTTTCCAGCATTAACTGCTTTATGATAACCAGATAAATACTCTGTAACAATCTCTTTATCACTTTTATTAGCTCTCATGTCAAAATATCCATCATAATAATGATCAGTAATACATATACCTGTAAACCCAACTTCTTTATGAGCTTTTACAAGTTGTTCTGCACTTACTATAGAACAACCACTAACTTCTTTTGTATGACAATGAATTTCATATTTATACATCATTTATTTAAAATACCTTACTCCTGACAAGAAAATTTGCTGATCATGATTCCCTGGAATATTTTTAAACACATTTTCTCCAATTCTCTCCGAATGGCCCATTTTTCCAAATACACGTCCGTTAAGACTTGTTATACCTTCAATTGCATGATATGACCCATTTGGGTTATATTTTATGTCGTATGTAGGTTGATTTAAAGAATCAACATATTGAGTTGCAACTTGTCCATTTTCAAATAAAGATTTAATAATTTTATCATTTGCCACAAAACGACCTTCACCATGACTTATTGGAATACTATGAATATCACCTGGAGATACTAAAGATAACCATGGTGATTTGTTTGAAATAACCTTTGTGTTAACCATACATGAAACATGCCTTCCTATTTTATTAAAAGTTAATGTTGGTGACTGTTCATTCATAGGAATAATATCTCCATATGGAACTAATCCTAATTTTATAAGGGCTTGAAATCCATTACAAATACCTAAAATCAACCCATCTCTTTGGTTAAGTAATTCTAAAAGAGCTTCTTTAATAGCTGGATGCCTAAAAACAGTTGCTATAAATTTCCCTGAACCTTCTGGCTCATCTCCAGCTGAAAAACCTCCAGGCAGCATAATAATCTGACTGTTATTTATTTTTTCCACCATGGTTTTAGCAGATTCATGAATATCATTGGTTGTTAAATTCTTAAAGACAGAAATTAATCCAAGACCTCCTGCATTATCAAATGCTTTTTTAACATCATATTCACAATTAGTCCCAGGAAATACTGGTATAAATATTCTTGGTTTTGCAATACTTATATTTTTATTACTCACATGATGTGTTTTGTGTTCTTTAGTTATTATATCTCCTGTTATTGGTATATCAGTAGTTTTAAATACTTTTTCAAGTGGTTTCATATAACTAGGTAGAAGTTCAAAGATACTAATTTCTTCTCCGGAAATAGATATGACAGATTTATTTATAGTTTTCCCAATAATAGTCATTCCGTCTGATTTAGTTACTTGAGCAACTATGGTACCAAATGATTTAGAAAAATAATCAATATTACTATTGAACCCTTCATCTGTAAAACCAATTGAATTCCCAAAACTCATTTTTGTAATAGTTGCTAATAAACCTTCTTCTTTTACAGTAGCTGCAGCTAAAACTTTTCCTTCTTTAACCAGTTTATTAAAATCAATATATGATTTTTTTAATTTTTTTAAATCAGGTAATAAATCATCATTAATTTGTGGTTTTATTATAACAACATCTGCTAGTTGATTTTTAAATTCTGCAGAAACAACTTGGCTAGCTTTAATAGTATTAACAGCAAATGACACTAAAGTAGGTGGAACATCAATATCTTTAAACGTACCTGACATACTGTCTTTTCCTCCAATAGCCGCAATTCCTAGTTCTCGTTGGATATAATATGCACCTAATAATGCTGCAAGAGGTTTTCCCCATCTAGTTGGTTCTTTATATAATTTTTCAAAATATTCTTGTAAGGTTAATCTTATAGTCGAAACATTACCACCCATTGCAACAATTTTAGCTACACTTTCAAGTACTGCATAAAATGCTCCATGAAATGGGCTCCACTTTCCTATGGATGGATGATATCCAAAACTCATTATTGTAGCAGTACTAGTTTTTTCTAATGTAGGTAGCAAAGCGGCCATTCCTTCTTGTGGTGTTAGTTGGTTTACACCACCAAATGGCATCAATATTGTAGCGCCTCCAATGGAACTATCAAATTGTTCAACAAGGCCTTTTTGCGAACAAGCATTAAGAGATGATAGTTTATCAATTAATCGTTGTTTTATTTTTTCATCACTTACTTCAGGTGTAAAAAAAGTGTCTTTTTTAGGTGCTTTTATTTTAATATCAACATGTTGTGTTACTCCATTAGTATCTAAAAATTCTCTGCTAATATTGACAATATCTTTTCCCTTCCAAGTCATAATAAGTCGTTTATCATCAGTAATTGTAGCAACTTGATATGCTTCAATATTTTCTTCACTTGCAAAAGCTAGAAAAGTTTCATAATCTTCTTTATTTATAACTACAGCCATTCTCTCTTGAGATTCACTTATTGCTAATTCTGTTCCATCAAGACCTTCATATTTTTTACGTACTTTATCTAAATCAATAATCAATGAAGGAGCAAGTTCACCAATTGCGACAGATACTCCACCTGCCCCAAAGTCATTACACACTTTAATCATTTTACTAACTTTTTCATTTCTAAATAATCGTTGAATTTTCCTCTCAGTTGGTGGGTTTCCTTTTTGTACTTCTGCTCCACATGAAGCTAATGATTGTTCATCATGTTCTTTTGATGATCCAGTAGCACCACCACAGCCATCTCGTCCAGTTCGTCCACCTAATAGGACAATTATGTCTCCTGGTAAAGCCTGACCTCTGGTTACATTCTTACGTGGTACAGCTGCTATTACAGCACCAATTTCCATACGTTTCGCAACAAAACCCTCATCATAAATTTCTTTAACTTGGCCTGTAGCTAAACCTATCTGATTACCATAAGAACTATATCCATTAGCAGCTTTCCTAC
>JAUUZV010000165.1 GCA_030592085.1 Clostridia bacterium
CCATATAACCCTGGTATTTTATATTTTTTCAAATATTCATCAATGGTTTTTTCACAACGAAAATTACTTGGTCGTTCACAATATTCTCTTACAATAAGTCCATTTACAAAAGGTTTTCTAGACTCATAATCATCTAGATTAATTCCATAATTACCAATTAATGGATAAGTCATAGTAACAACCTGTCCACAATAAGATGGGTCTGTTAATATTTCTTGATATCCAGTCATTCCTGTATTAAAAACAACTTCTCCAATAACCTTATTTTCATATCCAAATGACTGACCAATAAATGTATGTCCATCTTCTAAAAGCAATATCATATTCATTTTGTTTCTCCCCAAGTGATATATTGATTAAGTGCATGTTTCATTTGTTTAGCTTCTATCCTTGCAGCTTTTATATACTCTTCATGAGGTAATTGATGCTTTTTATAAGCACACATTAATCCTCTTGATGAATTAATAATTGCACCGTTACCATTACTTGTAAAAGATTTAGAAACATCACTTGCACTACCTCCTTGTGCTCCATATCCTGGCACTAAGAATGGTGTGTGACTCATAGATTTTCTAAGGTTTGTTAATTGTTCTTTATATGTAGCACCAACTACTGCACCAACTGAGGAAAATCCATATTTACCAATTAACTCACTTCCCCAATTTTGTACTAGTTCAGCCATTTTCTCATATACTCGTTGCCCACCTTCTAATTTAAGGTCTTGTAGTTCCCCAGATGATGGATTACTTGTCTTAACAAGTATATATATACCTTTACCATATTTACTACATGCCTTTAAAAATGGTTCTATACCATCAGAACCTAAATATCCATTAACAGTAATTGCATCTGCTAGATAAAAATCATCAGTTAAATATGCATTAGCATAAGCACTTGCTGTGGAACCAATATCATTACGTTTACAATCTAGTATAACTAACATCCCTTTTTCTTTAGCATATGCCATTGTTTTTTGTAATAACAAAGCTCCTACAGGTCCTAATTGCTCATAATATGCTGATTGGCATTTGATGGCAGGAATTAAATCGCTTAATCCATCAATTAATGAACGATTAAAAATATCAATTGCTTGTATTTTAGTTGAAGCTTTTTCAATAATTGACTTTGGTACATAATCAATTTTCGGATCTAACCCTAAAACTGTTGGATTTTGTTTTTCTCTTATTGCTTCATATAGTTTTTCTTGGAACATTTATAACTCCTTTATTCCATCAATTATTACACTTGTTATCTCACCAAATACTTCAAAACCATTAAATGGTGAATTACTACTTTTTGAATGAAAATCATTAATATTAATTGTATAATTCTTTGTTATATCAACAATTGTCAAATCAGCTGCTTTTCCTACTTCTATAGTGCCACCATCTATTTTTAAAAGTTTTGCAGGATTAGTACTCATTTTTGCAACTAGTTGACTAAGAGTTATAACCCCCTCTTTCACTAAATGCGTATAGGATAGAGAAAAAGCACTTTCAAATCCAACAATTCCATTTGGCGCTAAAGAAAATGGTACATTTTTTTCATCATTGTGATGCGGTGCATGATCAGTTGCAATTATATCAATGGTTCCATCAGCTAAGCCCTCTTTAATGGCTTTAACATCATCATCTGTTCTAAGTGGAGGATTCATTTTTGCAAATGTATTAAATCCATCACATGCTGTTTCTGTTAATGTAAAGTAATGAGGACAAGTTTCACAAGTAATTTTTGCTCCTCTTTTTTTCGCTTGTCTAATTACTTCAACTGATTGTCTTGTACTAACATGGGCTATGTGAATTGGTACTTGATTATATTCAGCTAACCTGACATCACGATATACCATTACATCTTCTGCAGTTTCTGGAATGCCATGTAACCCCATAGTTGTTGATTGAAAACTTTCGTTTACACTGCCGTCTCCCACTAAATCTAAGTCTTCACAATGAGAAATAACTAAAGCTCCAAATGTATTAGCATACTGTAAAGCTTTATTCATAAAGGATGATGAGTTTACTGGATTTCCATCATCTGAAAAAGCGATAGCCCCTGCTTGTTCAAGTAAACCAATTTCAGTTAACTCTTTTCCCTGTAAATTTTTAGAAAGAGCTGCGATTGGCAATACTTTAGTTTTCCCAATATCAGCTGATTTTTTAACTATATATGATACTAAAGCTTCATTATCAATAACTGGTTTTGTGTTTGGCATACATGCTATTTTTGTAAATCCACCATACAAAGCACTTTTTACACCACTTTCTAAGTCTTCTTTATACTCATACCCTGGATCACGCAAATGACAATGCGCATCAATTAATCCTGGTAAAACAACTTTTGAAGCAACATCAATAACTTGATCAAATTTGCCATCTATTTGTTTGCATATTTCAATGATTTTTCCATTTTCAATGGCAATATCTTGTTTTTCTTCTTTTTTTGAATTTTTAGTAATAACAAATCCATTCTTTATTAATAATCTCATAATGACCTCCTTGTAACAATGTATAACAAGGCCATCCTAATGGCTACACCGTTTTTCACTTGTTCTGTTATAACACTTTTCGAACCATCAATTAATTGAGAAGTCATTTCAACACCTCTATTTACAGGACCTGGATGCATAATTAAAACATCATCTTTTGCATATGATAATGTTTGCTCTGATAAACCAAAATATTCATGATATTCTCTTACTGTTGATAATAGTGAATGATGCATTCGCTCTTTTTGTAAACGTAATCCCATAACAACATCTGCTTGTTTAACAGCCTCATATTTGTTTTTAATAATTATGGCTCCTGTTTTTTCAATTCCTTTTGGTAATAAGGTATTAGGTGCACATATAAAAACATTAGCTCCTAGTTTTGTCATTCCATAAATATTACTACGTGCTACTCTAGAATGAGCAATATCACCTACAATGGCAATTTTTAAGTTTTTTAGTGATTGTTTTTTTTCTAAGATTGTATAAATATATAACAGTGCTTGAGTAGGATGTTCGTTCATACCATCACCTGCATTTAGTACTGATGCTTTAACATTATTTGCTAAAAAGTTAGCAGCTCCTGCTTTAGGGTGTCTCATTACAATTACATCTGTTCCCATCATATCCAATGTTTTACCTGTATCTAATAAGGTTTCACCTTTTGCAATTGAACTTGCAGCCACTGATATATTTGCAGCATTTCCACTCATATATTTTGCTGCTAATTCAAATGACATTCTTGTTCTTGTTGAATTTTCATAAAACAAAGTAATCACAGTTTTTCCTTGTAACATAGGAGACTTTTTATTTGGTGAATCAATTAACAATTTCATTCTCTTTGCAGTTTCAATAATGTATAACATTTGCTCTTTAGATAATTGTTTGATTCCTAAAATATCTTTTGAAAATTTCATTATTCACCTTCTACAAATATAGACACCTTCAGTGTCATCAATTTCTTTTACTTTAACTTCAATAAATTCTTTATTTGATGTTGGTACGTTTTTACCTACATAATCAGCCCTTATTGGTAATTCACGGTGTCCTCTATCTATAAGAATAGCTAATTGTATTAATGCAGGTCTACCCACGTCCATAATGGCGTCAATTGCCGCTCTAACGGTTCTACCTGTATAAAGAACATCATCAACTAGTACCACTTTTTTTTCATTTAAAACGAAGTTAATCTCTGTATTATTAACAACAGGATGTTCACTTAATAAACTTAGATCATCTCTGTAAAAAGTTATATCTAAAATACCAACTTCAGGATAATGACCTTCAATTTTTTCAATATTCTTAGCAATCATTTTTGCCAGCGGAACGCCTCTTCTTTGAATCCCAATAATAATAAGATCTTCTATACCTTTGTTTTTTTCAATGATTTCATGACTTATTCTAACTAGTGCTCTTCTAATGGCATCTTTGTCCATAATTTCAGATTTATTCAAAATTTAAAACACTCCTCCACCAATAATTGATCGCAAAGTGTTTTTAATAAAAAACCTGCATACATGCAGGAAGAAATAAACAAAGTGTGTTCTGTATTTCTTCCTTCTGAGCCTCTCGGGACCAATTAAAGGAAATTATTTGCCTATAATATACCATAGCTTTTATTCCAATGCAAATAATATATTAATATAGTAAGTCAAATTTTGGTGATATATAAAAATCATCAACTCGTATATCTCTTATAAATTCATTATCTTGTAAAATTGTATAAAATTCATTAATCAATATACCAGTTCGTGTTTCTGGATAAGTTGTCATCATATACTCATAAGAAATTTTAAATTGTTCTGAAAGTTGCTTACTTTCAGTAAAAACAGGATAGTTTAGCATATATGTTTTTCCTGAATAGTAATTAAAATAGCGTATTACTCGCTCAGCTCCTTTATAGTGGTAAGGTAAGTTAAGATATTTTAATCCATACTCATAACAATAGTTTTCCCAAATTATTATTAAATCTGCTAATTGATTTAAAGATAGTGTTACTGCACCATTTTTAATTAATTGATTATTTCCACTTTCAAGAATCATAGTCGTTTCTAAATCTATGGCATACAGATACTGTTCTGTTGCTTTTGTAATAAAAATTGAAAATCCATTTAACAAATAACCAGGTTTTGGTAATGCAATCACTACTCCATCGTCATCAAATAGTAGTACTCCATTTGCTTCCGCTGTTTGCAATAATTCATCTGTTAAATCAGATACTTGTAATTGAAGTTCAGCTGTATGCATAACTGAATAATAATATGTTTCAAATAAGTTAAATAATCGGTCTCTATCCCAAGGTAAATCATTAATATATTCAGAATATGCCATTGCAGCCTCTGAAATACTATTAAAATCTAGTTGATTAAGAGATGTAAGATAAGCTGAGTATTTTATTGTTTTTGTATTCTTTGGTGTTACCTCGACCATATACCAATATACTCGCTCATTTAACCATCTAGATAAATTATCATAATATACTTTTGCATCTTGTGATTTTGATAATTGTTCTATCAATTGATCTTTATCATCTATAAGAATAACTTTTTCATCTAATAAAGTAGCAATATTTCGATCAAGTTCTTCAATTCTTTTTTCTAAGTTATTTGTATCATTAATTCGTAATTTATCATTATCTAAAAAATAGTTATAAACTATATCAGTATTTCTAGGATCTTCTCCAATACCTGTAAATATAAATTGAAAAGACGTATCTGAAATATCACCTATAATTAATGTCTCTTGTGGATAAGACATAATCGGGCTATAAGAAAATGTTCCTGAATATACTCTTTTACCATTAATTATTATAACAAAACAATCATATTGAAATGCTTGTAAAAGTCTACTACCACCTTGCTCATATTCCCTAAATGAACCATTATCTTGATATAATACATTACCACCAGGGTTTTCATTTATTTTATCAATATATGTAGATGTCAATTCTATTTCATGACTCATCCAATAATAAGCTCTTATATCGTTATCTGTTATAACAGGAGTTTCTTCA
>JAUUZV010000235.1 GCA_030592085.1 Clostridia bacterium
CATATATATCCTATAATCCATGTGTAATTTTTCAGATTCATCTATTAAAGTTACCTCACTTGCAAAACTCGATGGACTGTTAGATGCTGGATACCTTTCTAATTGAAAATCGCGAAGCATAATAGAAAAAGGAAGTTCTATGGTTTCTGATCCATAAACAACAGAGATTTCTTGCCCATCCAATTTAATACTTTTTGGTGCTGCATATCCAGAAGAACCAATAGCATAATTATTTACTATCTGCTGTCCATCACTACCACTAATTGTAAAGTGTATAGCATTTAGGCCATTTCCTTTAGCAGTATTATTAGAAGCAACTGCAAGTTTCCCTTTAGAATAATACGTTTTAAAAACCCAACTAAAATCATTGATAGAATATAGTTTCTCTAAAACAATTGCATATAATGAATCTGGATTTTGTATCATCTTTTGACCAGTCATCATATCAAAAAACTTTACTGAATCAAGTGAAGATATCATCAATTTATCATTAACAATACTTATGTTTATGTCTTGCTTTGGGTTGATTCCAAAACCCAGAGAATATCCTTTCAAATTAAGTTTCTCTCCTTCAGAAAGGGAAAAACTCTGAAACATACCATTGCTCCTTGTTGTAATTTCAAGCATAGCGTTTCCTTCAGGTGTTTCACTAATATACTCAATCGCATTCGGAATAAAATCATAAGTTTCTACTTGATAATTCTTCCCATTCAAATCGAAAAACATGGAAATTTCATCATTACTAGCTGGAGAAAATAATACCTGTTTTTTTTCAATTATTTTTCCTTCAATATCTTGAATCATGATATAAGTTTTATCAGAAAGAAAAGTATTAGAAACATGTCCCTCACGTATACTCATCATACCTTCAAAACCTACATATCTAGTTATAGCTGAACCTAATATGATCATAATAAATGCACTATGGAAAATAAAAACACTCCATTTCTTTGTTTTCCATGGCCTAATCTTACTTGCATTATACAAAAGGTTAATAAATATTAGCACTATTGCCATTTCAAACCATAGTGAATTATATATCAATACTTTAGAAGCTGCAGTACCAAAATCATTTTCAATAAAAGTAGCCAATCCCATGGAAAAAGCTAAAACAAGAAGCAGTACTCCTGCCAGCTCCATGCTAAATATATATTTTATAATTTTTGTCATTATTACAATATTTCTTAAAAATTTTGAGCAAATATCAATATTTTATATGAATATCTTTCACATTGTTTATTAGTAGTTAATAAATTAACAGATAATTAGGTAAGTCTTTTTATTTTTCATTATTCTCCTCCGAGTTTTACTGAGTTTTTAAGTTAGTGTTATTATTTTAACAATAAAGTTTTGCAATTAAAAAAAAGCTTGTACATTTGCAGTGTTATTTAATTAACACACATAACTACCTTCATATAGATAGGTTTTTGTTATAGAATTTAGGTTTTTTGGTTTTGCCTCTTGGAGTTATTCAAGAGGCTATTTTTACCAAATACACTTTACAAATAATTCTTTTTATAACGATCATCCAATTCCCTATATAAATTGCAAGCTTAATATGTTCTATAGATCATCCAACCCATATCCCTTCATCGACTATAAAATATATGGTGAAAAAATTGCAATACAACATATTAATCTGATTATCTGACTGTTAAAAATAATTCTATAAAAAAGTAATTTTGTTAAAATATTGATTTTTTGACATATTTTAGTTTAATTTGCATTGTTAAAAGATAAAATATGATTGGGCAACTAATCTTTCTTTAGCATTGTCAATAAAGTAATTAATCAATAAAGTAATTAATCATTAAATAAATGTCCTATGAAAAACTTTACCCTCAATGGGTTTATCGCGATCTTGCTATTATTCACCTTTCAGGCAAATGCAATAAATTCTAGTATCTCTGTATCTACAGAAAACACAAGCACACAAGTACTTAATAGCACCCAAAACGAAATGAATCTACAATTTCATTTTGGCGATATCGGATATTTTGATGTAAAAACACCTAATGGTATTTTTACTGAGATTTATATGAAAAATGCATATTCTACAAATCGTATTGGAGAACCTATTCTACCAGCACAAAAGAAGTTAATTGCTATTCCTTTTGGAGCTGAGCTAAATATTCAAGTAAACTCATTTAACGTTCAAACCTTTGATTTAGGAGAGCAAGGAATTAAAAATGCTTTAATGCCTTTACAGTATGATATACCTAAAGATATGGATCCAGCAGCGATTCCTTTTCAATATAAATCGGAAGCTTATACAGCAAAAAGCTTTAATGAAAGCGAGATAGCTTCAGTAGAAATTTTGGGTATTATGAGAGGAGTAAGAATTGCTAGAGTTACAGTTGAACCTGTTCGCTATAATCCTTCTACTAATCAAATAGAAGTTTATAATGATATTAACGTGAGCATTTCTTATGAAAATGCTGATTGGGCTTTAACTAATCAAACTTTTAAATCTACCTATTCACCATTTTATGATTTTGCCTATCAATCCTTATTAAATGTATATGATGTTTATGATGATCATCCAGACATTTTAACTGTTCCTGTTACTATGCTAATTGTTTCTCATCCAATGATTACTGATGC
>JAUUZV010000133.1 GCA_030592085.1 Clostridia bacterium
TAGTTCATTGATAATACTACGTCAATTCTGATAAAATATAGGTAGTAGAAAACAAGGATTAAGAATATTAAAAGTCATTGATAACAAAAGCAACCGTTGGGCAAACGGGGTTAGCTTGGTAATTATACCGACATTAGTTTCTAATACACTAGGGACAAATTATCTTTTAAATAAATTGATTATTAATTTATATACTTCAACCAGTGGTATTATAGCAAATGAAGTTAGAACAACTATAATCCATTGGTTTCCTGTTAAAGGAACGGTTCTAAACATATTGTTTAGAGCAGGGATAATTACTACACTAACTTGTAAAAAGGCTGATAATATAACAGCTAGAAAAACATATCTATTTGAAAAGAAATTACTATTAAAAATACTCTTATTTATTCCGCGAACATTAAACACATGAAATAATTGAATAAGTCCTAAAGTAAGAAAAGCCATGGTTATAGATACTTCAACGGAGAAGTGAGTAATGGCATATGCATAAATACCAAGGGTTAAACATCCTTGTAATACACCTTGTGCAATAATGTTTCGTCCTAAGGCACCTGAAAATAGGCTTTTACCTGTTTTTCTTGGAGGGTGCTCCATTACATCACTGTCAGGTTTTTCCATACCTAAAGCAAGTGCTGGCAAGGAATCGGTTATAAGATTAATCCATAAAATGTGAATAGGAAATAAAAACTTCCACCCTATGAAGGTTGCAACAAATAAAGCAAGTACTTCAGCTGTATTAGCTGATAGTAGAAATTGAATTGCTTTTTGGATATTAGCGTAAGTTTTTCTACCCTCTTTTACAGCTACAATAATTGTAGCAAAATTATCATCTGCTAAAATCATATCTGATACGCTTTTTGCAACATCAGTTCCTGTTATACCCATACCAATCCCAATATCTGCAGCTTTTAGTGAAGGTGCGTCATTTACTCCATCACCTGTCATAGCTACAATTTTTCCATGGGATTTCCAGGCTTGCACAATACGAACTTTATGCTCAGGAGAAACCCTGGCATAAACTGCTATTTGAAAAACTTGTTCTTCTAATTGTTCTTTCGTTAAAAGATTTAATTCTTCACCCGTTATTGCTCGCTGTCCCTCTTGTAAAATTCCTAATTGGGTAGCAATAGCAACTGCTGTATCTTTATGATCACCTGTTATCATCACAGCTTTCATACCTGCTCTTCTACAAGTAGAAATTGCTTGTTTTACCTCATCGCGTGGTGGATCTATCATACCTTCAAGCCCAACAAAAATTAAATTATTTTCAATATTTTCACTAGTTAGATTTGTAGGTTGTTTAATATGTTCTTGATAAGCAAAGGCAAGTACACGTAGTGCTTTAGAAGCCATATTTTTATTTGCTTGATTAATTTTTTCAATATCACTATCTTTAATGGTAATAACTTGTCCATTTACCAGTACTTTAGTGCATCTAGCAATTAGCATGTCGGGTGCTCCCTTAACTAATGCATGGTATTTTCCTTCAATTTTATTAATAGTTGTCATTAATTTACGATTAGAATCAAAAGGCAATTCATCTACTCTTTTGAATTGTTTTTCAAGGGATATTTTATCATGACCATAACTACTGGCAAAAGACACTAATGCAGTTTCAGTAGGATCGCCCATTAATTTGTTTTCTCCATCTTCTTTTGAAATTTTAGTGTCATTACAAAGAGACATAATATACATTAGTTTTTTCATATCATCAGCTGATGGACTGTTATCAACAAAGTATAATTCTTTGACAGTCATTTGGTTTAAAGTAAGTGTTCCTGTTTTATCAGAACAGATAATTTCTGTACTTCCTAAAGTTTCAACAGCAGGCAACTTTCTTATAATAGCTTTTTGAGCAGACATTTTTTGAACGCCAATTGCAAGTACAACTGTAACAATAGCAGGTAATCCCTCTGGAATGGCAGCAACAGCAATACTAACAGAAATTAAGAACATTTCAACAAAAAGACGTCCTTGTAATAATCCTGTTATTAAAATAATTGTGGCAGCTATTACTACTATTACACTTAGCACTTTACCTGTTTTGTTTAATTGTTTGCTAAGTGGTGTTTCAGAAGATAATGTATCATCTGTTATGTAACTGGCAATTTTTCCAACTTCTGTATTCATTCCTGTTGCAATAACTATGCCAGATCCTCGCCCATAAGTAACGACACAAGAAGAATAGGCCATATTTATACGATCACCTATTGATAAATTATTATCTGTTAATTGTGTAATACTTTTAGTGACAGGTACAGATTCTCCTGTTAATGAAGATTCTTGAATTTGTAAACTAGCTGAACTAATTAATCGTAAATCAGCAGGAATATAATCACCAGTTTCTAAAATAACAATATCACCTATTACAATTTCTTCGCTTTTTATTTCTATAATATTATTATCACGAAGAACTTTTGAGTATGGTTTAGATAAACTCTTTAAAGCATCTAATGCTTTTTCTGCTTTGTTTTCTTGCACAATTCCCATAATGGCATTTAGTATAACTATGGCCATAATAATAATGGAGTCAGTTAATTCTCCAAGAATACCTGAAATTAAGGCTGCAACCACTAAGACAATAATCATAACATCTTTAAATTGAGCTAGTACCTTATGGAGAAGAGTTTTTTTCTTGCCTTCCTCTAAAGCATTTGCACCATTTGTGGCTAATAATTTAATTGCTTGACTACTAGATAATCCCTCTTTGGAAGAATTAAAATCTTTGATTGTGTTCTCAATGGATTGAGTATGATAATTATTCATTAATTTCTCCATGGTTCATCAATATATTATTCAAGTAAATTTTATCACTAGTACTAGTAAATCATCAAGAGCATAGTACAATAAATGTTTATTATATTTACTCAAAAGAAAATGATGTAAAATCTTTAATTTCAAAATCTGCTATTTCTTTAATTGGTAATTGGTGAGAGTTAAAGTAACATGACTGAATTTTAGCATTCTTAGCACATTTTATATCTATATCTCGATCACCTATATATATAGTATGTTCATTAACTAATTTATACTTATCAATAAGGTAAAGTAATGCATCAGGTTGTGGTTTTCTTAAAAAACCGCTTTCTCTTGTTAGAATTTCAGTAAAGTGAGAAAGTAATCCCCAGTGTGATAAATAATTAAAAGTAGAATTACCTCTATGAGTGAAAATAAAATGCTTCCCATTAAAATTATTTAATATTTCTATAACACCAGGAAACGGTTGTAAAAACCCAGGATCCATTTGTTCATCAAGTTCTGAGAACTTTTTACGAAGTGTTTCTAAATCAAGATTATATTTTTTAACATAAGTTTGGTAAGTATACCATAGGGATTGATGTAGGTTTTCTAGAATATCATCAGTATTTTCATCTATACCAAAGTGTGCTAAAGTATTCTTAAAGATAATAGATATTTGTGGATAGGTGTTAAAAAGTGTTCCATCAAAATCCCAGATTATATCTTTGATCAACGAAATTTCCTACTTTCATTTTTTCTCTTATGACTATATAATAGATTACACAAAAAAACAAGAAAAGAGGCATAACCTTGATTACACTGATTAATGAAAAAACTTATCTAAAAAATAGTAGCGAACTGCTATTTAAAGAACAGGTTTCTGACTTATCTTTTGATGAATATAAAAAAAATACTATTGCTTATAGTATCTTACAAAACCACAATATTAGTGGAGACGAAATAAACCTAAAACTTAAATTTGATGCAATGGCTTCACACGATATTACTTATGTAGGTATAGTGCAAACAGCTAAATCAAGCGGTCTAGATAAATTTCCTTTACCTTATGTGCTAACTAATTGTCACAATAGTTTATGTGCAGTTGGAGGAACTATTAATGAAGATGATCATCTTTTTGGATTATCAGCTGCTAAAAAATATGGTGGAATTTATGTTCCTGCTCATTTAGCTGTTATTCATCAGTATATGAGAGAGATGATGTCAGGATGTGGCAAAATGATTTTAGGTTCTGATTCTCATACTAGATATGGAGCATTAGGAACCATGGCCATGGGAGAAGGTGGCCCTGAACTAGTCAAACAGTTATTACAAAAAACTTATGACTTAACATATCCAGAAATATGCTTAGTTTACATTGAAGGAGAGATTAAACCAGGGGTTGGACCTCAAGATGTGGCATTAGCTATTATTGGTGAAGTTTTTAAGAGTGGATTTGTAAAAAACAAAGTATTAGAATTTGTAGGACCTGGAATTAAAAAACTATCCATTGATTTTAGAAACGGTATTGATGTTATGACTACAGAAACTACTTGTTTAAGTTCTATATGGCAAACAGATGATTTAGTAAAGGAATATTTTGATATTCATCAAAGAAAAGAAGTATATCAGCAATTATCGCCAGGAGATATTGCGGCATATGATTGTGCCATAAAAGTAGATTTATCATCAATTGAAAATATGATTGCATTACCATTTCACCCAAGTAATACTTACACAATAAAAGAAGTTATTGCAAATAGTCATGATATTTTTGCATTAATTGAGAAAGATGCAAAAAAAATACTAGGAGACCATGTAAAACTTGACTTACTAAGTAAGATAAAAGGAAAAGATATTATAGTTGATCAAGGAATTATTGCAGGTTGTGCAGGTGGAACCTTTGAAAACATTCTAATTGCTTCTAAAATGATTAAGGGACAGAATGTAGGACATGATGATTTTACCTTTAGTGTTTATCCGCAAAGCCAGCCAGTAAATTTCGCCTTAACTAAAGAAGGTGCTATGAACACATTAATGACTGCTGGTGCAATAATAAAAACAGCTTTCTGTGGTCCATGTTTTGGAGCGGGAGATGTTCCAGCTAATAATGCATTAAGTGTTAGACATACAACTAGAAACTTTCCAAATAGAGAAGGTTCAAAACCAGGAGATGGACAAATCGCTTCTGTAGCATTAATGGATGCAAGAAGCGTTACAGCAACAGCAATTAATAAAGGTATATTAACACCAGCTACTGATATAGCAATTGACGAACCAACATATACATATGAATATAATGAAAAAATTTATAATAATAGAGTGTACTATGGTTATAAAGCACAAGATAAGACGATTGAACTTAAACTTGGACCTAATATTAAAGAGTGGCCAGAAATGGACGCTATTTATGATAATTTACTTTTACAAGTAACAGCATTTATAGACGACCCTATTACAACTACAGATGAATTGATTCCATCAGGAGAAACATCTTCTTATCGTTCAAATCCAATTGCTTTAGCAGAATATACTTTAAGCAGAAAGGATCCTTTATACGTTGGTAGAGCAAAAAAAACTAGACAACTATTTATTGATAAAAAACAAGGCAAGATAAATAGTATTGAAGGAATTTCTTTAGAAAACACTGGTATAGGTAGTGTAATTTATGCTAATAAACCAGGCGATGGTTCTGCTAGAGAACAGGCTGCATCATGTCAGAAAGTATTAGGTGGATGGGCTAATATTGCACTAGAGTATGCTACAAAAAGATACAGAAGCAATTTAGTCAATTGGGGAATATTACCATTCACAGTAGATGAAAAGCCTGATTTATCTAATGGTGATTATATATACATTGAAGGATTGAAAGAAATGCTTAGAAATGGTGATGAATCTATTAAAGCTATAATTATTAAAAAAGAATCTAGACAAGAGATTACTTTACATTTACCAGCTATGACTTATGATGAGAGAGAAGTTCTTATAAAAGGATGTCTTATTAATTATTATAAAGAAAAAAATAGTGCTTATTAATTAGTTATATTATATAATCATATTTGCATTAAGCAAATTAATTGTAAAGGGAATTAGATGGAACTAGAAAAACGTGAATTAATTATTAATGGAGATATTAAAAAAGCACTAATAAAACTAGCATTACCCATAATGCTAGGCAATTTAATCCAAACAATTTATAACTTAACAGATACCTATTTTGTATCAAGAATGGGTGATATTGAAGTCGCTTCTGTTGGTTTTGTATGGAATATTATCTTTTTAGTTATTTCATTTGGTTTAGGATTCTCAGTAGCAGGTCGTTCATTAATTGCTCAGTATTTAGGAGCAAATGATATAGAAAATGCAAAAAAAGCTGCAGGACAGATGATGTCTTTTTCACTAATCGCTGGGGTACTATTTGGATTGCTTGGATACTTTTTAGCTCCATGGATTGTTAGAGCTATGGGTGCTGACGGAGAATTGTTAATAAACTCAGTTACCTATTTACAGACAATTATGATTGGTATGCCATTTGCTTTTGTATTTTTTGCGTTCAATTCAATTTTACAAGGACAAGGTGATATGGTTACTCCAATGGTGTTAAGTGCCGTTTCTGTAGTTATTAATATTATTTTAGATCCAATATGTATTTTTACTTTAAATCTTGGTGTACAAGGAGCTGCTATTGCAACGATTACAGCACGTGGATTACTAGCTATTGCTGCTGTTTATATGGTTGTAAAAGGCAAAAAAGGTATCAAAATTGAAAGAAAACATTATGCTTTTACAAAAGATATTATTAGTAAGATTGTGAAAATTGGACTACCTGCATCATTTGGCCAGGCTACAGCAGCATTTGGGTTTACTTTCCTAAATGTATTTATTAAATCATTTGGAGAGTTGACTTTAACAGCATTTATTATTGGTAATCGTATTAATTCTGTAGTATTAATGCCAATAATGGGAATTGGTCATGCTTTAAATACCATAGTTGGCCAAAATATTGGAGCAGGGAAAATTGATAGAGTGAAAAAGGCTGTTGGTGCTAGTATTAAATTAGCATTGCTGATTTCCTTTATTGGTGGAGGAATATTATTATTAGTTAATTCAAAAGTAGTTGGTATTTTTACTAGTAATGCAACTGTTATTGAACAAGGTACTTATTACATGAATATCATTGTAATTACCTTGCCACTAATGGGTATTTTCCAAACCTTTATTGGCTTATTTCAAGGAAGTGGTCATACTAAGTTTGCCATGATGATGATGATTGGAAGATTGTGGTTTGTTCGTTTACCCATGATTTATTTATTAATGACATTTACAAGTATGGA
>JAUUZV010000209.1 GCA_030592085.1 Clostridia bacterium
AATAAAATTAAATCTGCTTTTAATTGTTTTTTCATGTGTATTCCTTTATTTTGCTTTTCTCATAATACGAAACACATATAGTAAAGTCAACAATTTTTTATTAATGTTTCAAAAAATCTAACGCAATTTACAATATTATCAACACTTATTCTCTCATTGGTTCCATGAATTCTTTTCATATCTTCTAAAGGAATATAATAAGGTGTAAAACGATAAACATTTCTAGATATACTTTCAAATTTACGACTATCTGTTCCACCAAGCATTAAATATGGAATAACAGCTGTTTCATCATATATACCTTTTATTACTCCTGATAAAACTTTATAAAAATCACTATTTGTATTACTAACATTGGATGGTTCTTCCATTCGTAAATTTGTAATTCTATAATTCATCCCTTTACACTTTTTGCTTATATGTTTTAATAATTTACTACCAGAATCACCGTGTAAAATTCTACAATTAACTGTAAATGATGCTGTTTCTGGTAATACATTTGGTTCCATTGAAGCATTTGCCATTGTAGGAGCAATTGTTGTTCGTAAAAGAGCTTCTCCATTTGTTCCTGGTTTTGCAAATATTTTCATAAATAGCGGTTTTGTTATCCATAGATTCGCAATAATAAATTGATTTATAAAGTTCATTTCTTTTCCTAATAATTCAATCATATTTTTCACAACTATTGGTAATTTCTTTGGCATTTTGTTTCTTTCTAATTTACATATAACTTTTGAAACTAATCCAAGAGATGTATTAGTTGGAGGAGTAGATGCATGCCCTCCAGTTGCTGTTAATGAAATTTTTAAATTACTATAACCTTTTTCAGTAACACCTACAAAAGCAAAAGCTTTTTTAACAGATGGAATTGCGCCTGAATTAACAGCTCCTCCTTCATCTAAAACAAAATCTAATGATATTTTTTCTTTTTTTAAGTATTTCACAATATTTGCAGCACCATCGCTCCCACCGATTTCTTCATCATGTCCAAAAGATAAATAAATATCTCGCTCTGGTATTACACCTTGTTTTATAAGGTTTTCACAAGCTTGCATAGCTGTAATTAAATGTATTTTTATATCCATGGACCCTCGACCATAAACAAACCCATCTTTTAGTTGACCTGAAAAAGGCGGAACATCCCACTCATTTTCTGTACCTTCTTCAATGGGAACTACATCAATATGTGCCATAATCATCCCTGGTTTTTTAGTGCTATCGCTTCCCTTCCAGTGATATAAAAGGCTATATTTATTAATAATAGTTAAATTCATTTGTTTGTGAATTAATGGAAATGTTTTTTTAAGATAATCAATAAATTTTTCAAATTCTAGATAATTTGTTTTTGATAAATCACTATTTGATATGGTTTGTATTTTTATAGCATCTTGAAGTTTTTTAACTATTTCGTTCTTATTAACTTTACCATTACTATGAATAATTTCTCCATATTGCTCTCTTTTACTAAAAAGAATAGTTTTGATTGACATAAATCCTAATAATAATACTAATAAACCAATTGCAACAAATAAGTATACCATCTATATATCCCCCTCTAGCTCTTATTATTTTAACAAACTTTAGATGAAATATCTATATCAATCATAATCTATGATATAATGCAAAAAAACTGGAGAAAGCAAATGAAATTGTTATTTAGTGGAGTAACTACTCCCAAAGGATTTAAAGCTACAGGTATTAGTTGTGGTATTAAGAAAAATAATAAATTAGATTTAGCATTATTGTATTCTACAACTCTTTGTAAGTGTGCAGGTGTATACACAAAAAATATAGTAAAAGGACATTCTCTAGTTTTAGCAAATGAGTATAGCAAAGCTGGACAAGCTCAAGCAGTTTTTATAAATAGTGGTAATGCTAATGCATGTGTAGGTCCTAAAGGAATAAATGATGCTATTAAAATTACTGAAATAATTGCAAACAATCTAAATATAAACCCTAAACATGTTCTAACTGGTTCAACTGGTGTTATTGGATATAGCCTTCCAATGGATAAAATAGAAAAAGGTATTGTTAAAGCTATAAGTAGTTTATCGATTAATGGTGGAAATGATGCTGCAAAGGCCATTATGACAACTGATACTTTTACTAAAGAGTTTGCTGTTAAAATAATGATAGATGACAAAGAAGTTTTTATAGGTGGTATGGCTAAAGGTTCTGGAATGATCATGCCTAATATGGCCACAATGATTTCAATACTAACTACTGATGCAAATATTTCAAATGACCTATTGAATAAAACATTAAAAATAGCTGTAAATAAATCTTTTAATAAAATCTCTGTAGATGGTGATACTTCTGTTTGTGATATGACATTATTATTAGCAAATGGACAATCTGATTGTTTATTAATCAAAGAAGATACAAAGGAATATAATGAATTCTTAAATGGTTTAGTTGAAGTTTGTCAGCAACTATCTAAAATGATTGTTAGAGATGGAGAAGGTGCTACTAAATTAATTGAAGTTAATGTTAAAAATGCATTAACGCTAAATGATGCTGAATTAGCAGCTAAAGCTATTGCTAACTCACCACTGGTCAAAACAGCTTTCTTTGGTGAAGATGCAAACTGGGGGCGTTTACTAACAGCAGCCGGTTATTCAGGTGCTAATTTCAATCCAGATAAAACTACAATAAAAATTGGACAACTGATACTCTTTAAAGATGGAGTAGCAATTCCATTTAACGAAGAAGAAGCTAAAGAAATATTACAAAGAAAAGATATTTTTATTACTATTGACTTTGGCGAAGGTAAATATGAAGATACAGTATGGACATGTGATTTTTCTTATGATTATATTAAAATTAATACACACTATCGTACATAGGAGACATAATGAAATATAAAAAATATGGTAAAACTGGAAAAGAAGTATCAGTAATTGGATTTGGTGGCATGCGATTTCCAAATAAGGATAGCATTTACGATGAAGAGTATTGTATTAATATGGTACATGAAGCAAGTCGTTTAGGTGTAAACTATTTTGATACAGCACCAGGATACAATGATGATAAAAGCGAAATTCTTTTTGGAAAGGCACTTAAATCCATGCCAAATGATTTTTATGTATCCACCAAGAGTGCAGAGAGAAACGGAGATAAATTGCGTGCTTCTCTTGAAAAATCATTAAAAAGATTAAATGTTGATAAAATTAACTTTTTTCATATATGGTGCATTTTAACAATGGACGATTTTGAAAGTAGAATGGTTAAAAATGGAGCATATGAGGCAGTAATTAAAGCAAAAGAAGAAGGTTTAATTGAACATGTTTGCTTTTCTACACATTGCACAGGTAAAGATATAGCTACAATTTGTGATAAGCGATTATTTGAAGGTGTAACTTTAGGATATAATATTATTAATTCTGTTTATAGACAAGAAGGTATTAAAGGTGCATATCGAAATAATATGGGTGTTGTTACTATGAATCCTTTAGGTGGAGGTTTAATTCCTAGAAATAAAGAATATTTTTCATATATCAAAGAAGAAAATGATAAAAATGTAGTTGAAGCTGCTATTAAATTTAATACTTCACATAAAGAAATTACTGTAGCTTTGACAGGTATGGATTCAATTGAACACATTAAGCAAAATGCAATTGCTGGAAATGAAGTTCGTTTATTTAATGAGAAACACTATGAAAAAATCAAAACTCATTTAGATAAGAGTATGGATCAATTGTGTACCGGTTGCCAATATTGCGAACCTTGTCCAAGTAATATTGAAATATCAAAATTTTTATTATCATATAACAGAAAAATACTTGGTGATGAAACTGATATGAAACAAGCGCTTAAATATCATTGGCGAATTCCAGTTGAACAGCTATCTGATTGTATTGAGTGTGGTTTATGTGAAACTAGATGCACTCAGCATTTACCAATTATTGAAAGAATAAATGAAAT
>JAUUZV010000104.1 GCA_030592085.1 Clostridia bacterium
CTATAATAAAACGGCTTTCACTTAATTGAGCAACATAATCTATCATCCGTAGAGATATCATATTCTCTCCAATAAACTTTTGAACCATTTTATTGTATATATCTTTATTATACTCTGTAATCAACCGGTTATAATTATTAATAGATAAGTAAATAACAGAAAAGTTTTTTCCATCACTTAAGCTATCATTCATTAATTCAACAAGCAAATTTTCATTAGCTAAATTGTTTTCATTATATACATTTAAATTAGCTTCTTCTCGTATCATTTTTATATTATCACTAATTACATGTAGATAAGAATTTTCTTGATTTTTTTCTTTTGGTAATAATGTTACTAAAACAGATTTTGGAGTTAACATACCATTTGATGCTTTAAACCAGAAATTATAACTACATTCACCTTTTTTATCAATAATTTCCTCTACGTTAGTAGGTCTCTCATGATTTATTGTATATTTCAAAAACTCTTTTATATTTTTTCCTATACATTCTTGTATATTCATATTAACCCATGTAGCAAACTTCTTGTTAACAGCTTGAATTTTATTATTACTATCAATTATTAATGTAGCATCAGTCATTTGATCCATTACACTGTCAATTCGAGCAATATGTCTTTTATTTTTTGTTAAATAATAGTGAATGAAAATAATAATTAAAACAATTAAACTATTAATAATAGAAATAATTGCAATAATCCAATTTTTATTTACTAAATTCGTAGTATTTAAAATTGTTAAAGTATTTGTATCAAAAGATGAAATGGTTAGCCAATAATAATCATCAGTAGCCTTTATGGGATGAGTACTTTCATTAAAACTAATTTTTGAATAATAGTACATAATATTTTCAATCTCAATGGAACCATCTTTTTCTTTATTCTTAATAATTTCATTATATAGTTTAGGTTCAATAATAGATAAGGTTTCTTGTTGATGTTCCTCAAACATAAATCCAAAAGTTTTTATTTCTTCTGCATCACTTAAATAATATCCTTCACTATTAATAAGCATTGGCTTTTTGAAATAATCAGATTCTAACATCTCACTTTCTTCAAATATAGAAATAATATTCTGTCCTAAATAATTCATAATAATAATACCCTGAAGTTGATTATTATAATATACAGGTGTGGCAAATCGTATCATTGGTTTATATGGTTCTTCTACTTCACCATTTTCAATATTTAAATCAAATGGAGACATATATACAGTTCCTTCTGGTAAGTTGATGGTTTCACTAAAATAATAACGATTAGATTTGTCTTGTAAATATTCTTGACTAACAATCATATCATCTACGTGATTATTAACACGTGCAATCTCCATTCCATCAACATTAATAAATCTTATTTGATCAAATTGTGGTCTGTTTATGCTTTTTCTCACAAACAATTTATTTAACTCATTTAAGTTATCTGTTGATGGGTCTTCAAAATAATCATGTAAAATATAAGAATTACGAATGGTGAATAAGTCTGCAAAGGCTTCATCTATTACGTCATTTATCATAAAATCAAAGATGTTATTTTTAAGTTGTTGTTCTGAATTAATAAAAGTTTTTACACTAGCAACTTCCATATTAACAACATAGTTCATTCCAACAATACTAATTATTGCCAATGGAATAATAATTAATATAAATCGTAACCCTATAATTTTTATATCGTTCCAGCGTTTTTTCATTTCCTTTTTCCCCACTGAAATATTATATCATAATTAATCTACTAGTATAATGGGCAATAATAGATTTTCAAAAAAGAGTGTTGTTGTAAATATTACTCCAAAAAACCAGGCAAAAGAGACACCAAATACAATTACAAATACGAATAGTATTATAGCTTGTATCACATTTACAAAGTAAAACCATGTGGGAACTTTTAGGGTTGCTTTGCAATTTTTACACTTTGCAAAGTTTTTATAACGATGATCCATTAATAAGAATTTTCTAAAAAATCCAATTTTATAATTACAACTAGGACACTCATGATTAATCATTTTTATCTCCAAAAAATGATTGATACCACTTAACAAAATGTGATATCCCCTCGTCTAGTGAAACCTTCGGACTATATCCAAGTATTTTTTTACTTATGGAGATATCTGCATATGTATGTCTAACATCTCCTTTTTGCATTGGCAAATACTCGATAATTGCTTTTTTCTTCGTATGTTTTTCAATAGCTTTTATTAACTTATTTACTGTTACTGGTTTATGATTTCCAAGGTTAAATATTTGATATGGAACAGGTTCATTTAAAGGATGATCCATGGCTTTTATAATACCATTTACTATATCTGTAATATATGTACTATCACGAAGCAATTCACCTTTTTCAAATACAGTTATTGCCTTTCCTTCTAAAATATTTTTTGTAAATTTATAATACGCCATATCTGGTCGCCCAAATGGACCATATACTGTGAAAAAACGCAATCCTGTAGTGGCTAATCCATGCATAACGCTATATGAATAGGCCAATACCTCATTAGCCTTTTTAGTTGCAGCATATAAGCTTACAGGTTGATCAGTCACACTATCAAGTTGGTTAAGTTCTAGATTGTTTCCATATACTGATGATGAAGATGCATATATGAAATGAGCTATATGATGGGTCACACAAGCATTCATAACATTAAAAAATCCAGTGATATTTGATTGAATATATACATCTGGGTTTAAAAAGCTATATCTAACACCTGCCTGAGCTGCTAAATGAATAACTTTATCAATTGCGTATGAGGAAAAAACTTGTTCACATACTAACTTTTCTGAAATGTCTCCTTTTATAAATATAAGAGTTTCATACTCTTCTAATAGTGATAATCTATAGTGTTTAAGAGAAACATCATAATAATCATTTAAATTATCAACACCGATAACTTGATGACCTTGTTCCAATAATTGTTTACTTACATGATAGCCTATAAACCCTGCTACCCCTGTTACTAATATATTCATTTATTAAATCCTTTACTAATCTTTTTAACATTTTGTGCCTGATCTTTATGACATACTAAAATTCCATCTTCTGTTTCAATTATCACAATATTATCAATACCAATTACTCCAATTTTCTGGCTTTTACTAATAATCATAGAGTTTTTAACATTTTCAACACACACATCACCACTTATATAATTACCATTATTATCACTTGGATATATGGTTGATAGTGATGCAAATGAACCTATATCATTCCAATCAAATGTTCCTTTTATAGTATATACCTCTTTTAACTTTTCGAGTATTCCATAGTCAATTGAAATTGAGGGAGATTTTATAAAACACTCGTTAATTATTTGTTTGCTTTCTTTTTCATTATTATTATTATAAATTTTCATTGCCAATTCATATACTTCTGGTAAGTGGATTTTATAACTTTCTAGTATTACTGATGTTAAAAATATGAACATCCCACTATTCCATAAATGTTTTTTTGACTTAACATATTTAGAAGCCAATTCACTGTTAGGTTTTTCAACAAATGAATCCACTTTATATATTCCACTTTCTTTTTCTTCCCCAATTTTTATATATCCATAACCTGTTTCTGGATATAAAGGTAACATACCTATTGTCATGATTGCTTTATTTATACTTGCAAATCTTATTGCATTTTTAAGTTGTTCTATAAATATTTTAGTATCACTTATTAAGTGATCAGATGGTAGCACTACCATTATAGCATCTTCATATTTTTTTTGAATTATAGCTGCGGTAAAAGCCACACATGGTGCTGTGTTTTTAGAAACAGGTTCTACTATTATGTTTTCTTCTTTAATTAAAGGTAATTGTTCTTTTATGTGAGTAATATATAACTCATTGGTTGCAATATATATATCATCTATATCAATTAAAGGTAGTAGTCTATTTACTGTTAATTGAATTAGAGTTAATTGATGATTTTCTAAAGTTAAAAACTGCTTAGGTTTATTTGGTTGTGAAAGAGGCCAGAAGCGTTCACCTTTTCCCCCTGCCATAATGATGGCTACAACTTTATGTTTCATATCATCACCTATTTCCTTCACTATAATAGTACTCAGTATTTAGATATACTTCAATCTTTTTTCATTATTTTCCTATTCACAGAAAAAGAGCACATCACCTCAGTAATTTATGCTCTTATTTTTACTATTGATTTTTCTGTTATCCGCCACCCGTAAGTTCTATGTCTTATTTAACTTTCGGATTACAGTATCAATGCTCTTTATGATGTCAAGAATGCTATCTATCTAATATGCCTCAAAAATAATTATCCTTTAAAAATAGTCTTCATTCCCTTATACAACCACTTATTAATAATAAATAGTGCTACTTTAAGTTTAGTGTTAATATAGTAAGCTTTCTTTTTTATAAAACTTTTATCAAGTTTCTCGCTATATAAATTACCAAAGTTTATTCCATATAAATAAAGTCTAGCTAAATAATCATTAACTAGCATTTGTAATAACTTGTTATTATTCTGTTTAAAAGCATCCTCTATTAATTGACAAATTTTAAGAATATCGTGTCCATTTTGTGTCCTATCTTTACGTCTAGTTATTGAATTTGGATTTTTAGTAATAATGTAATAATGAAGATTTGTAAATTTAACTTTTTTAGCATAAAAAAGAGATAGCAAATCGAAGTATTGATCATCATGCAATAAACCATCTGGAAAAAATATCTTGTTTTTTGTTAAAAAGGTTCGCCTATATAATTTTGTTGTGATATTAATTAGATAATCTCTTCTAGTAAATTTTTCAACTAAATATTGTTCACCCGTTTTTATTTCATAAAGACTTGTATCATCTTTATCAGGTGTTAACCACTTGCCTTTTTTATCTGATCTCCAACAAGACATAACAATATCAAGTTTATTCTTTTTCCCAACCTTATGCATAGCTTCAAGCCCTTGAGGTAAAATCCTATCATCTCCGTCAACAAAGGCTATATATTTACCTCTTGCCATTTTTAGTGCATTATTTTTTGCAATTGCGCATCCACTATTTGGTTGATCAATAACTTTTATTCGTTCATCTTTTTTTGCATACCTATTAATAATTGAAAACGAATTATCAGTACTTCCATCGTTAATCACTATAATTTCTAAGTTAGTTAACATCTGATTACAAATACTATCTAAACATGCAGCTATGTATTTAGAAACATTATATACGGGGACAATTACAGTAATATCTGGTTGTTTATTCATTTATTAATCTCCTTAACACTCTACTCTGTTGCGATCTTTTTGTTTAGCATCATACATTTTATCAAATTTATAAATATCATTCACCAGCAAGTCTTTTTTCTTAATTATTATACTTTTCCTTCTTTTATTTTACCACAATAATTTCATGCTTTTGCACTTTGAAAATAATTCTTTGATTATTTACTTTTTTGTTTTTTTCTTAAAAAATGAATATATATAAAATTTCTCATTTTATTTGGTAATATCCTGACAATAATCCTTGTTATTATATTTCTCAAATACCGAAAAAACGAAATATGCTTTTCCTGTAGCAGTTTTTTTTCAAAATAAAGTTCATTTTTCACATATGATACTCCACCTCTTCTATGATATAAATTATCTCCTGCAGAAGCTAACACTAAACATTGATTAATATTATAAAATTTAAACCCTTGTATTAACATTTTTGACCATAAATAATAATCTTCGAATCCTTCAATACTAGCATAACTACCAGCTTTAATAACACTATCTTTTTTAAACATAACTGTCATATGATTCATAGGATTACGCTTTTTAGAATATTTTAATATTTCACTATTTTCACTAGGCACTTCTCTCACATTATATACCTTATCAATATCTTCATGAAATTCTCCTATATATGAGCCAACAATATCACAATTTTTTTCTAGTAAAACATTGATTTGTTCCTCAAATCTATTTGGCAACGAATAATCGTCAGCGTCCATTCTGGCAATAATATCATATTTACAAAGTTCAACCCCTTTGTTTAGTACAACTCCAAGTCCCTGATGTGTATTAAAATATACAATTGTAAATAGATGCAAATGTTTCTTTTTATACTCATTTAAAAGTCTTTTTATACCATCCCTAATTCTACCGTCAACAACTATTAAAATTTCATTTGGTAGGAGGGTTTGGTGTAATATACTATTAATAGCTCTTTTCACACACTTATAATTATTTTCAATGTATACAGGAATTAAAACTGTAAATTTGTGACTTGTCATATAGGACTTCCCTCCAGTACTATTTATTTTACATTATTATAAAAACAAATTCAATTTGCTATTTAATTGATATTTTATATCCTCTAATTTATAATTATGTAATATAAGAAAATAACTAGGGGGAAATTTTGAAAAAATTCACATTACAAAACATAGCATTTCCCAAATCTGGAATTTGCAGCGAATATAAAATGTACTTTAGAAAAACAAAAAATGAGAAAGGTATATTTTACAATGAGTTGAAGAAAAAAATTACTATGGCAAAATTTTCTTCAATTAGCTTTAACACTTATTTTAATAGTTTTTCAATGGAAAAGTGGATTAAATACACATCTGCAAAATATATATATTTAGAAGTAGTACTACAAGGTTCATTCATTATTTCTCTTTACACATCAAAATTTGTTAATAATAAAGTAGTAACAAAAAAAATTAAAACTTATAATTTTGAAAGCGAATCCAAAAAACCTTTTACCCTTACATTACCTTCCAACATAACTAATAGTTCTCTTTATTTTCAAGTGGATTCTATTGAAAAAAATAGTATATTTTATGGAGGGCAGTATTTTGTGAATGAAAGTGAATATGAATTTCATAAAATCAACTTAGCTATTATAATCTGTACATATAAAAGAGAAACTTATATAAAAAACACAGTTGATATTCTGCTAAATAATTTACTCTTAAATAAACAGTCAAATTTATTTAACAATTTATCAATATATATTGTTGATAATGGGCAGACCCTAAATATAAATGAATTTGATTCACCATATATTCATGTAATACCAAATATTAATACAGGTGGCACTGGTGGGTTTGCCAGGGGAATGATTGAATGTATTAAAACAAAGGAAGATAAAGCTATTTCACATATATTATTAATGGATGATGATATTGTTATTGATAGTGAATCGATTAATAAAACCTATGCAATCTTAACTTTGTTAAAAGATCGCTATATAGATTCATTTATAGGTGGTAGTATGATTAGCCTTGAAGAACAGAATCTATTAATTGAGACAGGTGCTATTTGGAATAATGGCTACATTCATTCAGGAAAAAGAGGTTATAACTTAAACAAGTATTCTTTTGTTCTTGAAAATGAAATTGAAGAAAATGTTCAATACAATGCTTGGTGGTACTGCTGTTTCCCAATTAGCACAATCACAAATGACAATCTACCCCTACCATTGTTTATTAGAGGTGACGATGTCGAATTTGGTTTAAGAAATACAAACACACTTATCCTAATGAACGGTATTTGCGTCTGGCATGAGCCTTTTGAAAGTAAATATTCATCGTGGATTAATTATTATATGATGCGAAATCAATTAATTATTGATGCACTTCACTCTAATAAGAACAGTAAAAAGAAAATCAATTATGATATGCTATATATGGACAGTAATTCACAATTATCATTTTATCAATTTCTATTTAAACGAATTACTAGAGATATCATATATTTCAAATATAATGATGCATTACTAACTATTAAAGGTGTTGAAGATTACTTTAAAGGTATTACATTCCTAAAAGAAGCAGACCCTATTAAATTACATAATAGTATAACGAATTCATGTAGTAAAATGAGTAGTCTAGAGGATCTTAACATTAAAATTTCTACTAAGAACTTGAAGAAGGCAAACACAATAAATGATAATGGCATAAAAAAACTCTTTAGATATTTAACTCTAAATGGATATCTTCTACCAAGTAGTAAAGTTCTTCTTGTCTCAACTATAAATCCTAGGCCAATAAACTTTTATGGAGCTAAGGCAATTTTGCTTTTTGATGAACAAAGCAAAAAAGGAATTGTTTTAAAAAGAAGTTTTTGGAAAATGATGAATATCTATAAAAAATATATAAAAATATCAATTATCTATTTCTTGAAAGATAAAAAGGTATCAAGTAACTATAAGAAAAATTCGAAAAGTATAACTAGTATTAGCTTTTGGAATCATTATTTGCATATAGAGGATAAATAAATGATAAAAGAAAAAACACTAATTCTACATATTGGAACCACAAAAACAGGAACAACATCCATCCAGAATTTCTTAAACTCATATGCTACTCAATTAAAGGCATTTGATTGTTATTACCCAACTAAGTTACACCAACATAACGAGACTTTCGAAATATTATTTGAAGAGAGTCATCCATTACTCCTACAAATTAAAA
>JAUUZV010000030.1 GCA_030592085.1 Clostridia bacterium
CCCCTTCGTATTTACTGTAAATGTGTGAGGAATTAAGTCGCTAAGATTATATTCCTCATATGTTTCATCTTTATTAGCAATATATATTTTGCTCTCTCCTATCATAAATTCACTCATTACTTGTCTACATGCTCCACAAGGATAAGCATGTTCATCAAAATTACCAGTAATTGCTATTTCTATTAACTCTCTTTCTCCTTCAGAAATTGCTTTGAAAATTGCAACTCTTTCTGCACAAATTGTAGAACCATATGCTGCATTTTCAATATTGGTTCCTAGATAAACTTTACCGCTTTTTCCTTTAACCGCTGCACCTACTTTTATACCTGAATAAGGTGAATAGGAATTTTCTAGAGCCTTATAGGCTAATGTTACTAATTTATTCATATGAATACCTCCACTAATTTAAATATGACTAGGGCAATAGATATACCCAGTAATGCTCCAAATATAACTTCCAAGAAACTATGAACTTTTGTTTCTATTCTACTTTCTGCTACCATTGTAGCAATTATAAACGATAATATTGCAATATATATGTTTTTTGAGATAATAGCAATACCTGTTGCTAAGCTAAAAGCAATAGCACTATGACCAGAAGGAAATCCACCTTTTAGATGTGTTCCTTTATTAGTTATTCCTTTTATTATTATTACAGCAATTGCAGTTATAATCAAACATAAAATCATTAAGTATAAAGGTGATTTGCTAATAATATTAATAACAAAATCCATTTCACTTTGAGCTTCTTTGTGAAACACTACAATACCCACTAAAACAGCAAATGAGGATGCTACTAGTACAGCCCCTGCTGAAATATCTTTTGCAATCTTAATAATTTCATGATGATCTTTTGTTATTGCATCACCTAATTTTTCAATTGATGTATTAAAAATCTCTGTAATAAAGACTAGTGTTACTGCTAGGGCAATAAATAAGAATTCGCTTTGTGTTAATCTAAAGAAAAAGCTTAATATTAATACTAAGATAGCTGCAATAATATGTATTTTCATGTTTCTTTCACTTTTAATAGCTGAAAAAATACCAGTAATTGCAAGATTAAAACTTCTTAATAATTTACTACCTTTAATTTTATTCATCTACTGTACCCAGCTTTATCTAATATTTCTTTTTGTTTATTTCTCATAAGTAAATCATCTTCATTAGTTAAATGGTCATACCCAAGTAAATGAAGCATTCCATGAACTAATAAAAATGCTGTTTCCCTTTCAATTGAATGATCATAATCATTTGCTTGAGTTATAATTTTTTCATAAGATATTATTAAATCCCCTAAAAATATATCATTTGTTTCGATATTAATATCATATGGTTTATATGTTAGTTTTCCATGTTTATTTTCTAGAATAGGAAAAGATAATATATCAGTTGCCTCGTTAATTTCTCTAAACTGTAAATTAATATCTCTTATTAACTTGTTATTTGTTACTGTTATTGTAATTGAAAAATCTTCTTGATAATCTTTAACACAAATTTCAAGTACCTTTGCAATATCTTTAACAATTTTATTAAAAGGAGTTTTTTCTTTTTCTATTAAATCAATCGATAATTTCAATTTTGAGTCCTTCTACTTTTTCAGGATATTGTATTCGCGAATGAAAATACCCACTAAATACTCTAGTAAAAGCATCAGCTATATCATCTAGATTACGTAATGTTAAATCACACAAATCCAACTGTCCATCATCAAGCTTATCTTTAATTAATTTTCTTATGAATCCTTCTATCTCACCTTTTGAGGTTTTGTTCATTGATCTAATACTGGCTTCAACTGAGTCAGCTAACAACACAACAGCCGCTTCTTTGGTAGATGGTCGCGGTCCTGGGTAACGGAAATCTTTTTCATTTGCTTCAACATTTTGTGAAGCTTTATGATAAAAATATTGTACTAATGTGGTTCCATGATGCTGTAAAATTATATCTCGTATTGCATTTGGAAGTTTATGTTTTTTAGCAAGTTCATAACCATCTTTTGGATGATTAGTAATAACAAAAGTACTTAGAGATGGTGTCATTTTATCATGGGGATTATTCTTAGTAGTCTGATTTTCAGAGAAAAATCCTGGTCTGTTTAATTTTCCAATATCATGATAATATGCCCCTACTCTAGCAAGTAACCCATTTGCTCCAATTGCATCAGCTCCAGCTTCTGCTAAATTTCCTACCATTAAACTATGATGATAAGTTCCAGGTGCTTCTAGTAACATTTTTTTTATCAATGGTTGTGATGGGCTTGATAGTTCTAGTAGTTTAAATGGAGTAATTACATTAAATAAACTTTCAAAAACTGGTAACAACCCTAAAGAAATTACAGAGGATATAATTGAAGCAATTGCAATAAATGCAAAATCAACTAATAATGTTTCAATGGAAACCCCATGTAATAATGACATAATTAAAATAATTATTATATTAATAAATCCAACTATAATACCAGAAGCTGCATAGCGTAATCTATTAGATGTATTTTTCACCAAATAAACTGAAATAATTCCACCAACAATAGCCATTGTCATATATATGATATCTGCATTTAACATGATTGTTAGTAGAATAGCTATTGGAATAGTAATAATAATTGCAAGTCTATGATTAGTTAACATACTTAACATCATTGGAACAATTAATATTGGAATAATCAAATAATAATCATTAGGTATGAAAAAGGCAAAAACAAATAGGATAATAATAACTAAACTAATCATTAATAATTGTTTATATGTAACATCATATTTTGGTATAACCATTAATTTAAATAATATTACTAATACAACCATAATAGCAACTAATCCTAAAATTAATAAAAAGAAGGATAGATTAAACTCATTTTCCATTAAAGACATATCATTAAGTAATCGAAGATTATCTTTTGTAACAATTTCTCCTTTAATGGTTAATTTTGTTCCTCTTTTTATCATAATTGAAAATTGAGATAATACAAATTCATAAGTTTCATCTTTAATGGTTTGTGTTTCATGTAAATCAATTATGCTATTAACACTTAAAAATGCAGTGGTAATTGAAAATGCAATATTTTGCAATTGATTGTTTGATACAGTTTTTATAATTTCACTGTTAAATTCATCTTGATGTACAGATAAGTTTTCACTATTAATGGCTGAAGCTTGTATAGTTGTAAAAACAACTTTATAATTATTCTTAAAATTTTCGTAATCTAATAAAGAAATATTACGTAATACTTCAACAGCTTGTGCATTTTCTATTTTAACTCCAAAGTTATTAGAGTAAGCTATGAAATTATTAACAATAGTCTCTCTATCTTCATCCGTAGAGTAATCTGATTGTATGGCTACAGACATTTGCGCTCGATATGTATCTGCTTGTGCAAAATATTTTATAATTGATTCAATAGCAGAATAAGTTTTTTCTGGTTGTAACAGAACAACATCTTCAACTCTCTCCATTTCATCTTGTGCTTTTTGTATAGTAGCAATTTCATCATAAAAATCTTGATTTACAATAGTATCTCTAGTTGCTAATCCATTATCGTCAATCAAAGGGCTCATTGGACTATCTTTTAAAGTAATCATAAATGTAATTAAAATTGCACAAGCTAGAATAATAACTGACGTTATTATTAGTTTTTTTCTTTTTTCCCGTGATTCGCGTTTTTCTTTAATCATATTTTTTTTGTTTTTCCTTTATAACTTTCATTTTTTTCATAAGCTTTTATAATTTTTTGTACTAATTCATGTCGTACAACATCTTTATCTGTAAATTTTGTAAAAGCAATTCCTTCAATATTTTTAAGAATTCTAGCAGCCTCAATTAGTCCAGATTTTTTATCTCGTGGCAAATCAATTTGTGTAATATCTCCAGTAATTATAGCTTTTGATCCAAAGCCCATTCTTGTTAAGAACATTTTCATCTGCTGTGGTGTAGTATTTTGAGCTTCATCTAAAATAATAAATGAATTATCTAATGTTCTACCTCTCATATAAGCTAAAGGTACAATTTCTATTAATCCTTTTTCTTTATTCCTAGCATATGATTCTCTTCCCATAATCTCAAAAAGCGAATCATATAATGGCCTTAGATATGGATCAATTTTGCTTTGCAAATCACCTGGTAAAAATCCTAGTTTTTCTCCAGCTTCAACTGCAGGTCTGGTAAGAACAATTTTATAATATTCTTCTTTTCTAAAAGCTGTAACCGCCATTGCCACAGCTAAAAATGTTTTTCCAGTACCAGCTGGTCCAATTCCAAAAGTAATATCATGATTTTGTATTGCTTTAACATACTTTTTTTGACCATATGTTTTTGATTTAATTGGCTTCCCTCTTGAGTTTAAGCAAATATAGTCAATGGGATAATTATCCTTGGAGATTACTTGTTCTTTTGCTACGGATGCTAAATATTTAATGTTTTGTTTGGTAATTATATCTCCTTCTTTGGCAATGGGCATAATCTGTTTTATTAATTCATATGCCTTTTCTACATTTTCTTCTTCACCAATTATTTTAATATCTGTTCCTCTTTGAATAACTGTAATGTTTACAATTTCTTCAATGGTTTTTATATTTTCATCATTGCTACCAAACAGGTTCATGATATGGTCAATATTATCAAATTGCATTATTTTTTCAGCCAAATATTTACACCTCCGTAATATTCAGATATATATTATAGTACATTGTAGGCCTTCTAGCAATATTGTCAACCCCTTGCGCTTATTTGGTTGACAATACAACGCCTTACTGCTATTGTAATAGAATGAAAATTAAAGATATGACTATAATCTCATTATTTATTGCCCTTATGATAGCAGGAGCTTTTCTAAAAATTCCTTTCCCATTTATTGAACTAACCTTTCAAGCATTTTTTGCTATTATGGCAGGATTAGTACTTGGATATAAGAGAGGAATTATTGTTACATTTCTGTATCTTCTTCTTGGTTTATTTGGTTTACCAGTATTTACTAAGGGTGGAGGAATCTCATATGTATTAATACCTTCATTTGGTTTTATATTATCATTTATACCAGCTTCGTTCTTAACAGGATATTTATATAAAAAGAAACAATGGAATCAATATATAGCAGCTTTAATAGGTATGAGTACAATTTATTTAGTGGGTGTACCATATTTCTATGGTGTACTACGATTATATCTTCATAGTGATATGGCTTTTGTTGTTTTGTTAATTTCTTTTATCCCATATTTTATTAAAGATTTACTTCTTGCTATTTTTGGTGGATACCTTCTTCGTTATTTTCGATTTTTGAACCTTGAATAATATTTTCTTTTAGCATTATATTTTCAATTTGATTAACAATATATCTCCAATTTCTTCCATAATTACAAAACAAAGTTTTCTCTTTTGGCGCACGACCAATCAATCTTTGAACCACGATGTTTTTATTAAGGTTTTCTAAAAATCCAATTGTTTTCATTATGAATTCATCAATGGTTCCCATTTTTATAAGATTATCATTATACATCTCACCTAGTTTTGTATTATTCAATATATATAGAGAATGACACTTTACTTGGTCAACTTTTAAATATGATAATTGTTTTGCACTATTTATTACATCACCAATCGTTTCATTTGGTAAATCATTAATCATATGAGCACATACTTTAAGACCATAACTCTTTATTAAATTTGTTGAAGTAACAAAATCTTCATATGTATGATGGCGGTTTAAAAAAGTTAATGTACTATTTTTAGTACTTTGAAGACCCATTTCAATTACTATATCAAGTTTATGTTGCTTTGAGATTTCAGATAGAAATAATAATTGTTTTTCATCTATACAATCAGGCCGTGTAGCTATATATATTGCTACTATATCCGGATGAATCACTTCTTTTATATTTTTTGTAAATTTATCTAACGGTAAATATGTATTTGAGTAATTTTGAAAATAGGCAATAAACTTTTTAGCATTATATTTTTCCCCAATATAAGCCATATTTTTTAGTAGTTGTTTTTTAATTGGAACATGGTTTTTAAAACTTTCAAAAGCCGTTCCTTCTTCAGAACAAAAAATACAACCTGTTGTATCTTTGTTACCATCTCTATTGGGACACGTTACCTGAGCATTAATGGGAATTTTATATACTTTTTGCCCATATGTTTTTTTTAAATATGTAGAAAATTTATAATACATTTTATTTATTATTAAGTAAGTACGCATTCATTAATTGATCCAAATCGCCATCCATAACCTTATTAACATCTCCTATTTCAAAATTTGTTCGATGATCTTTTACCATAGTATATGGACAAAAAACATAAGATCTTATTTGACTACCCCAAGCAATTTCTTTTTGTACTCCTTTTAAATCTTCAATTTTTTCTTTTTGTTCGCGCTCTTTCATTTCCATTAACTTTGACATCAATAATTTCATAGCATAATCTTTATTCTGATGCTGACTTCTCTCAGATTGACAAGCAACTACAATACCTGTTGGTATATGTGTAATTCTAATGGCTGAATCAGTCTTATTAACGTGTTGTCCTCCTGCACCTGAAGATCTAAAAGTATCAATCCTTAAATCATCAGATTGAATTTCAATTGTGATATCATCACTTATTTCTGGAATAACTTCCATTGAAGCAAATGATGTATGACGTCTACCAGATGAATCAAAAGGAGAAATTCTAACTAATCTATGAACTCCAATTTCAGACTGTAAATATCCATAAGCATATTCACCAGATACACTTGCTGTTACACTTTTTATTCCAGCATCATCTCCTGGTAAAATATCTTGTATAACAAATTTTAATGCACGTCTTTCTGCCCAGCGATTATACATTCTTAGTAGCATTTCTACCCAGTCTTGAGCTTCAGTTCCACCTGCTCCTGCATGTAAAGTAATAATAGCATTTTCCTTGTCATGAACACCATTTAATAAGGTCATCAAGCGAAGTTCATCATATGCTTGATCAAGTTGTTTGTGTGATAACTTAATTTCCTTTTCAGTTTCAATATCTGCTTGTTCTTGATACATTTCTAAAAACAATTGACAATCATCATATAATTGATTCAAGTTATTTAACATAGAAAGTAATTTTTTCTTTGATTTAATTCCTTGTAAAATTTTTTGAGATTGTTGATTATCATTCCAAAAACCAGGTTGAGTAGATTTTTCTTCTAAAACTGATATTTCTGATGTTATTTGCTCTGGTTTAATAGACTGCATTAAATCAGTAATTTGTTTTTCTTTTTTTGCTAGTATAGCTTTTGTTAATCCAATATCTATCATTTATTTTTTTATCCCTTTAACAAATTTTTCAATTCGATCCATTGCTTCTTTAATGTTATCAAGAGAACTAGCATAGGTTGCCCTTATAAAGCCTTCTCCACTATCTCCAAAAGCTGTACCTGGAACAACTAGTACTTTGTACTCTTTTAATACTCTTTCACAAAAATCTTTACTAGATAAATTAGTTGAAGTAATATTTGGGAACGCATAAAAAGCTCCCTCTGGTTCAAAACATGTTAACCCAATGTCGTTAAATCTCGTAACCATATACTTTCGTCTTTTATCATATTCATCAACCATTTCTTTTACTTTTTCATCGCCATTTTGTAATGCTTCAATTCCTGCATATTGTGCAACAGTTGGTGAACACATTAAAGCATACTGATGTATTTTAATCATGTGTTTTAGTAAATCTTTATGACAGCAAATATAACCAAGTCTCCATCCAGTCATGGCGTGGCTTTTTGAAAACCCATTTATGTATACTACTTGATCTTTAATTTCATCAAATTCTGCAATGGAAGCATGCTTTCTACCATATGTTAAACTTGCATATACTTCATCTGATAGAATTAGGATGTTTTTATCCTTTAAAATTGGAACTAGTTCACTTAATTCTTCTTTGGTCATTATTGATCCAGTTGGATTATTTGGAAAAGGTATAATAATCGCTTTAGTTCTACTAGTAATTAGTGATTTTAATTCTTTTGGACTAATTTTAAATTTACTTTCTTCAGTAAGTTTTAAAGGAACAGGTTTACCTCCACAAGCACGAATGCATCCGTTATAGGCTACAAAACTTGGTTCAGGTACAATAACCTCATCATCTTTTTCTAGTATTGCACGTAGTGGCAAATCAATTCCTTCACTTGCCCCAACTGTTACTAATATTTCATCTTTAGGATTGTACTTTAATCCTTGTTTTCTAAATACATATCTAGCAATTTCTTCTCTTAGTTCTATCATTCCAGCATTTGCTGAATAATGAGTATGACCATTTTCAAGTGAATGAATCCCAGCTTCTCTTATATGTAATGGAGTTACAAAATCAGGTTCGCCGATTCCCAAAGAAATAACATCATCCATTTCATTTATTAAATCGAAATATTTTCTAATACCAGAAGGAGGCATTTCCTTAACACTTTCTTTTATCATTGATTGTAAGTTTTTCATAAAATAATCTTCCTCCTAAATATTAATAACTAACTATTAACATCATTCCTTATAGTGGTAATTCTACTATAAACATATGAGAACCGATTGTGCCGGTTCTCATAACAATTATTTTTCCTATTTTTATTGTTATTTTTCTTCTTGCATTTCTATATCTTCAGCGTCATCTGTAATCTTATATTCAACATATTCAAAACTTTCTTCTTCAACTGCAACTTTAATTTCGTCCTCTGGTTTACTTGCCTCTACTTGCTCTTCAATTGCAATATCAAACTCTTGATTAATTTCATCAATTGTTTTTTTATACTTATCAATCATTTTATATGCTGCTTCTCTTAATCCAAGTAATTCCTTTTTGATATCAACAATTTTTTCTCGTTGTTTTTCAGCTTTATTTTCTAAACTTTCTGTTTCAATTATTGCTTCTTTTTTAGCATCTCTAATAATCTGTGAATAGGTTTCATCCGCTCTCACTAAAGCTTTTGATATTTTTTCTTTTTCTATATCAATTTGTTCTTCTTTTATTTTAATATCTTCATATTTTTGAGATAAATCTTTAAGCTGACCTAATAATTTGTTTATTTCGCCATCTTTTTCTACTAATTTCTGTTCAAAATCATCAAAAACATTTTTTAAATAACTATCTACTTCATTTTTATTGTATCCACTCATTGATGATGAAAATCTTTTTCCTGCCATGATAAATCCCTCTTTCTGATAGTAAAATTGCATAATTTTCATTATGCAATTATCAGTATTATTCTTAATTAATTATATACTACTTAACTTTGTTTAGCAAATCAGCAATTGCGTTCCCAGGACGTAAACCTATGAGTGTTTCTATGACTTCTCCATCCTTGAAAATCAACATTGTAGGGATGCTCATAATCTTAAATTTACTAGATACTTCACCAGCTTCATCTACATTTACTTTAACAAATTTCACTTTTCCTTCAAATTGTTTTGATAGTCGTTCAAATGTTGGTGCTAATGCTCTACAAGGGCCACACCATCCTGCCCAAAAATCAGCTATTACAGGAATTGTTGATTGTAGTACTTCCTCTTCAAAATTGTCATTGGTAATTACGGTTAATGATGAACCTGCCATTAATTAATGCCTCCTAAAAACTTATAGTATTTATTACCCTCAAAATGCTTACTTAAAACATTGTAACAAATTTGTAGCATTATCTCTACATACTTTTTCATAAACTTGTTTTGATATTTTACCTTCTTCATATTTTCGATCTAACCATCCTGGTAATTCTAAAGTATTAAAGGGTGCACATATGTCTGTTCCAAAGTAAAGTCTATCTTGAAATTCCTCTAAAAACCACAATCCAAAGTCTTCATCTCTCATAATAGCATTTTCACCACTTCCTGCAGATAAATCACCTAATAAATTTTCATAAGTTTCAAATAGTTCAACTACTCTGCCAGGTTTAACAATTCCTTTTGGGTATAATCCTCTTGTTTCATTGGTGACATCACTACCTATTTCAGACCAGAAAAATTGTGAATGTCCTAATATTCTTAATTTTGGATATGTATCCAATACCTTTTCTAATCGTGGTAATCCCAAATCATCTACTAATCCATAAAATCCACCAATTTGAGGAGCTATATGAATCGTTACAGGCATATCACATTGCTCACAATGATATAACATATTCATTGTTAAAGGATCATCAAAGTATAAATTACAAGTGGTTTCCCCTACTCCTTTAGCTCCTAATTTTTTATAATAATTTAAAAAATATGAGAAATCTGTGTCAGGAGAATTTAATCCCATTCTAGGATGTAAATTACAGAACCAATAAAAGGTATCGCTATATTTTTCTACTATTTCATAAGCATCTTCATTGGATTGCATGTGAAATCCAAACTCATTATTTATACCTGGTAAAATAACTCCTTTTTCAATTCCCCAATTATCATATTTTTCTCTTATTTCTAAAGGAGAAGCATAGTGAGCTCCATTGGTGGGACGTGCTATAGATTTATACATTCTTGTATGAACATGAATATCAATTTTTTTTATTTTTTCCATTACTTTTTTTCTCCTAACAAGTTTAGTGCATTATCTCTACAAATTTTCCTATATGCTTTTTCATCTAATTTACCTTCTTCAAGTTTTTTATCTAACCAGAAAGGAAATTCAAAATATAAATCAGCTGAACTTAAATCAGTTCCAAAAAATAATCTATCTTGAAATTCATGTAAGAACCATAAACCAAATTCTTCATCTCTCATTATTGCATTATTTCCACTACCTGCAGATAAATCACCTAAAAGATTTGGGTATTTATAAAACATATCTACTAAGATTCCAGGTTTTACTTTTCCACTAATATATGAATTCCAATTTTCACTTGTGACATTTGTTCCAATGTGTGACCAAAAACAAGTTGAATGACCTAATATTTTTAAATTACTATATGTACTTAGAACCTTTTGTAATCCAGGTAAACCAATTTTATCAACTAATCCATACATACCACCTAGTCTATCAGCAATATGAATTGTAACAGGAACATTACATTTTTCACAATGGGAAAACAAGTTCATGGTTAATGGATCATCTATTGGAATATTTGCTGTTAATTCTCCAACTCCTTTTGCACCTAGTTTTTTATAATATTCAATAAAGTAAGAAAAATCAGTATCCACTGAATTAAAACCCATACGTGGGTCTATATCCATAAACCAATAAAATGTATCTTTATTAGTATTCGCTAATTCAGCAGCTTGTTCATTAGTCTGAACATGAAAATGCATTTCAGGACTAGTTCTTGTTAGAAGTACTCCTTTTTCAATTCCCCATTTATCATAAATTTCTCTAATTTCATGAGGTAGAGCATAGGTTTTATTATTAGTCTGTCTAATAATACTTCTTATTTTTCTAGAATGTATGTGAATGTCAATTTTCTTAAATTTATCCATTTTTTTCTCCCTTTGTTTGATTATAGCAAAAAATGTTGTAAAATGGGAAAAAGGGAGAAAATTATTATGATAAACAAACGATACGAAGACATTATTTTAGCAACAGCTTGCATTCCTTGGAATGAAAATTATGAATTTCAAAGAGATTTATTTGCTAAGCAAGTTAATCATCTAATTGATAACGATATAAAGCATATATACCTTTTTGGTACAGCCGGCGAAGGGTATGCTGTTAATCATAAACAATTTGAAGAAATTGTTAGTTATTATGCAAACCTTATGGATAATAAAACACTACATACAATGGTAGGGTTAATTGATTTATCTCCACAACGTATGCAAGAAAAAATCAATATTGCCAAAAGTTATGGAATATCAAACTTTCAATTTTCTTTGCCTTGTTGGCAAGAAGTGAGTGATGTCGAAATTCGTTCATTGATGGACGAACTTTTAGGTAAAAATTTAGACTGTAATTTTTTATTATATAATCTTGCAAGAGTAAAGCGATTTTTACCAGCTAAATTATTAATTCAATTAGCTACAGAATATGAAAATTTTGTAGCAGTTAAACACACTAAATTATCAGATGAAGATATAAAAGTATTATCTAATGAAGAGACTCCACTACAATTTTTCTTAACTGAAAGTAATTTTGCTAAATTATCAGAATATGCTGACTGTTCGCTACTAATATCCATTGGAAATCTTGATTTATCAATGATAAAACAATTCCATAAAGCTGTTAAAAGCAAAAATAAAGGATTAGTAACATCTTATTTGGAGAAATTCCAAAACATACATCAGCAAATGAAGGAAATAGTTACTGGACCATATATCGATGGTGCATATGATAAATTATATGTAAAATATACTAATAACGATTTTCCTAATCGATTATTACCACCATATCAGTCACCAAGTATTGAACAATTTTCAAAATTTAAACAAATGGTTAAAAAAAATCTATAATAAATTATAGATTATAAAATCGAGTAGGGGGAAATTTCTTCCCCCTCTCACACCACCTGGCATGCCGTTCGGCACCAGGCGGTTCAATTCAAATAGTAATCTAAACAACTAACAAGTCCTCGCTTAGCGAGAATTTCTTTTGAGATTTTACGGAGTCCTGTCGTCTTGGCTACTGCCTGATAGTGATCTGCAAACCCAACTGCCTGTTTTGCCATCCATTCGGGTGCTCCTAATTTTCGTAGTCCCCAGTATCTCTTTTGTCTAGTTTTCCACTGCTTCCAGATGACAATTCTCATTCTCGTCCTTAGATGTCCATCAATTCTTTTGAGATTTGTCTTCATCTTTCCTATTCGGAAGTAGTTTATCCAACCTCTGATGACCCAGTTTAACCTCTGAATTCTTTCGCTCATACTGATTGACATGGAACGCTTGGTCAGCTTCTTCAGCTTCCTTTCGAAGTTCCTTACGGAAGCCTGGTGTGGTCTTGCTTCCCACTTGTCGCTCATTTTCACGAATCCAAATCCCAGGTATTTTAGACACTTCGGTTTCGTTATCTTCGTCTTCGTCATGTTCACTTTCAGTCCGAGTTTTCTTTCTATCCACTTCGTTACAGTGTGCATTACTCTGTTAGCCGCCGTACTGCTTCCTACTGTGATTACACAGTCGTCTGCGTACCTGACAAATCTCAAGCTTCTTTTCTCTAGCTCTTTATCCAACTCGTTTAGCATAATGTTACTGAGAATAGGCGATAGATTTCCTCCTTGTGGTGTTCCCACTTTGGTCGCTTCATACTTTCCCCCTACCACTACTCCTGCTTTTAGATATTTACTTATCAGCGATTCTGTGTCGGGGTCTCTTACGATGTTTCCTACTAGTGTCATCAGTTTGTCCTGGGGTACATTATCAAAGAACTTCTCTAAATCAATGTCTACTATGTAGGTATATCCATCATTGAAATATTCCAGCAGTTTTATTATCGCCTGTTCAGCTCTTCTACCCGGCCTAAATCCATAGTTGTAGTCACTGAAGTATGGCTCTACTGTAGGTGTTATCCTCTGAACGATAGCCTGTTCTATGATTCTGTCTACCACGCTTGGTATCCCCAGCTTCCGTATCCCCCCAGCTGGCTTTGGTATCTCTACCCGAAGCACAGGTTGTGGTTTATACTTCCGCTTTCGGATGCGTTCCTTAATACTCGGCCAGTTCTCTTTGAGGTATCCCTGAATCTCATCTACTGTGATTCCATCTACCCCGCAGACACCCTTGTTTGATTTCACCTTCTTGCAGGCTAGCATCATGTTCTCCCGACTGAGTATTTCCTCCATTAGTTGGCTCATACTTGTCTCCTTTTCTTGTTTGCTCCCGTGTATATTAGCCTTACCTACTACAGTACCTTTCGCTTTGTTACGTCTTAGCTACTCCGGTTTTTGTCGGACCTATACACGCACATCCTTAAGTCCATTCGACCTTGAATTGTTCGACCCTTCCTGATTTCTCAGTACTATGGTCTCTGCTGACTTCTCACATTTCGTTGTTACTACGAATTTCTTCGCCTGTGAGAGCTCACGGGATAAGTCATCAATCTTTCCTCGTCTACCTGCCTGATTTACCTACACGGGTTACGTTTGCCTTTTGGACTTCACTACTTTAAGCCAGCTTATCCACCATGCAAGCCTTGGTATCAGGTTTCTGTTCGTCAGGCTACGATTTCGCTATTGCTTCTTCTCTCCCACACCTCACGGTGTGAAACTTGCAAGTCGCTTTGAGGTTCGTTGGCAACTACGCCCCTAGTGGACTTTCACCACAGATTGACGGCATGCCCGTCATACTTAAAAAAAGCACGGTATAAACCGTGCCTTTAGTTATACTTGTAAACTCTTCTTTATTCGCTCAATGGCCCTTATTGTATTTTCTCGGCTTCCAAAAGCTGTTAATCTAAAATAGCCTTCTCCACTTGGTCCGAATCCAGATCCAGGTGTTCCAACTACATATACTTCATTAATAAGTTTGTCAAAGAAATCCCAAGAAGACATATTATTAGGTGTTTGCAACCAAATATATGGAGCATGTACTCCTCCAAATACTTTTAATCCTATGCTTTGTAATCCTTCTCTAATGATTCTAGCGTTTTCCATATAATAATCAATTATATCTTGTGTTTGTTTTTTACCAACAGGTGAATATACAGCGGCTGCGCCTTTTTGAACAATATATGAAACTCCATTAAATTTTGTAGCTACTCGCCTTGCCCATAATTTATTAAGAGAAATAGCTTCCCCATCTTTTGTGTATGCCATTAATTCTTTAGGGACAACTGTAAAAGCACATCTAGTTCCAGTAAACCCAGCTTTTTTAGAAAAACTTCTGAATTCTACTGCAACTTCTTTTGCTCCATCAATTTCATATATAGTTTTTATAATATTATCTTCAGAAATGTAATCAGAATATGCAGCATCAAATAAAATTATTGATTTATTTTCTTTAGCATATGTTACCCATTTAGTTAAATCATTCTTAGACATAGTAGTTCCAGTTGGATTATTTGGTGAACACAAGTAAATTAAATCAGCCTTCTTATTTGGTGGCTGTGGAGTAAAATTATTTTCTTCAGTACAAGGCATATATACTACTTTATTCCATTTTCCATCAATGAATTCACCTGTTCGTCCAGCCATAGCATTTGTATCTACATAAACTGGATATACAGGATCACTTACAGCAATAATATTGTCAATTCCAAAAATTTCTTGGAAATTACCTGTATCACATTTTGCTCCATCGCTTAAGAAAATTTCATCATTATTAAATGAAACACCTCTTGGTACATATTCATTTTCAATAATAGCTTCTAATAAAAAACTATATCCATTTTCAGGGCCATAACCTTTAAAAGTTGCCTCATTAGCCATATCATCAACACCACTATGTAGTTGCTTAATAACTTCATCAATAAGGGGTTTAGTTACATCTCCAATTCCTAATTTAATTACATCAGCTTTTGGATTTGCTTCAGTAAATTGATTCACTCGCTTTTTAATATCAGCAAATAAATAATTGCCAGGTAGTTTTAAAAAATTCTCATTAACCTTTGCCATGTTGTCTTATTTCTCCTTATATTATGATTTCACCTGTAAAAACGGTTGTTGCCGAGCCTGTCATATAGATGTGATTATCTTCTTTATTCCACTCAATATTTAATTGACCACCAAGTAATTGTATAGTTACACTTCTCTCACATAAATCATTTAAAACAGAAGCAACTAAAACTGCACAAGCACCTGTTCCACAAGCTAATGTTTCACCAGCTCCTCGTTCCCATACTCTCATTTTTAAATTTTTTCTATCAATTACTTCTACAAATTCTGTATTTGTTCTTTTTGGAAATAATTCATGCACTTCCATTACTTTACCATATTTTTCAATATCATAATTAGAAACATCATCAACATAACAAATAACATGTGGATTTCCCATTGATACAGCTGTTATATTTAACGTTTTATCTAATATCTTAACTGGTTGGTTTATAAAAGTATCATTCTTACTATTAACAGGAATTAGTGTTGGTATTAAAATAGGTTCTCCCATATCCACTTTTACAGTAGTTACTTTGTTTTTCACTATCTGCATTTCAAGAGTTTTTATACCTCCAAGAGTTTCAATATTAACAACACTTTTATCTGTCATTTTATTGTCATAAATATATTTTCCAACACACCTAATTCCATTTCCGCACATTTCAGATTCAGAACCATCTGCATTAAACATTCTCATTTTAAAATCACAAGTTTTACTTTTACAAATTAATATTAATCCATCTGAGCCAATACCAAAATGTCTGTCGCTAACAAACTTTGCTACTTCACTAATATTATGAACTTTTTCTTTAAAGCAATTAACATAAACATAGTC
>JAUUZV010000179.1 GCA_030592085.1 Clostridia bacterium
ATTGAACATTTTCTGGGAGGTAGAGTTGCTAGTAATATGCCTTGGTAACATGTACCACCAGATATTGTAATTATAAGAGACTTTGAAAAACTTAATAATCCATTCTTTTCTTGTCCCATTACAGATGATTACATGGATTTTGCTAAAAGCCGTATGGATATATATGAGCAATCAATAAAATACTTAGATAAAGCTGCTAAGATTATAAATAAAGGTTTACTCTTATGTCATAACAATGGTAAAAAAGAAGCTAAATATATATTAGCTCGAACTTTATCATATAAGGATCATTTAGAAACTTTAACCATGATTTATAAATTATATGAGCAGTATAGAAATGTATTTAACAAGAGAAGTGAAATTAAAAATAATATTAATTTACTACTATTAGAAGCAGAAATTGTGGAAAAGCAAGCAATTAGTAGTGCCAAAATACTTACAACATGTATTGAACATACAACTGATTTAGCTCTTCTATGGATGGTTAACTCATCAATGATTAAAGGAACATTAGTATTAAGACAATTTATACAATATATTTGGTCATATCATCATGGTTGTGAATATGACCAATTAGTAGATTTTAATCAATTATTTGGAACTTGCCCATATCCTGCACATGAGGTTACAAGTAAACAAATAGAAACTGATTATTTAGAAGAACCTGGGTAAGTATAGGAGGAAATTATGTTTCATAAATCCATTATAGCACTACTGATTTTGCTAATTCTTTTATGTAGCTGTCAACAAGAAGAACAATTAAATGATGTAGTTTATAATAATGAAGCTAGATTAGAATCAATTCCAGTTGAAATTATAAAAGGAACACCTTTAAATGATCAGTATCCTCCAATATTACACAGTGCTGAGTTTGAAAAGCCAGTTCCTTTGCCCATTATATCAACAAATGGTGCAGAAGATTCTCCTTTTATTCCATATGATAGTAGTGAATTGTATTTCTTTTTTGCAAATGATGTGAAAGATGACCCATCTATTCAAATTCGTAATATACTAAATGGAATATGGGTTTCTAAATATGAAGATAATAAATGGTCACAACCTACTTTAGTAGTATTACAAGAGGAGGATGTACTAGCTTTAAATGGAGCACAATTTATTAATGAAAATAAAATGTTATTTGCAACTGTTAGAGAAGGATATATAGGACTTCATTGGTTTAGTGCTGAGTATATTAATAATAAATGGAGCAATTGGGAATTATTTGAGTTTGAAGAAGAATATATGGTAGGGGAATTACATATTTTTCAAAATGAACTTTATTATCATTCTTCTAAAGAGGGCGGATATGGGGAAAATGATATTTGGATGTTAACGTTCATTGATGGTAAGTGGCAAAACCCAGTTAATATAACTATTTTAAATAGTGGTGAAAATGAAGGTATGCCATATGTTTCAAAAGATGGTTTAGAATTATGGTTTAATAGGACTTATAAGGGAACGCCTGCATTATATCGTTCAATAAGGGAAAATAGTGAATGGGGACAACCAGAATTAATGATTTCACAATTCGCAGGAGAACCTACATTAGATCAGTTTGGTAATTTATATTTTGTTCATCATTATTATCGTGATGGAGAAATGATTGAAGCGGACATATATGTCGCATATAAAAAATAAGCGATTAAATTGAAGGTACTGATGATTCTAAAGTGATTTGATTTTTGCCGTAGATGAAAAAGACAACACAGCCAATAACCCCAAAGATAAATGCAACTATAAAATTAGTTTGAGGTGATATATTCCAAAGAAAAGCACTACAAAAGGCAGCTACTGATACAAATATATCCCTTAATAAATAGTATGCACCAAATGTACCTGCTTTTTCATTTTCAGGAGCTAAATCCATGATAAGTGCTTTTCTAGTTGGTTCACCAAATTCTTTCATACCTCTAATAATAAAAGCAATTACTAACATTGGGAAGGTTGTTGAAAAGATTAAAACAAGTGGGAATAAAGTGAAAAACATAAAAGTAACTAACACGAATGGTTTTTTTGTATATTTATCTGCAAAATATGATACTGGTATATAAATAATCATGGCAGTAACCATTTCTATAGTTGTTAAAATACCAAATTTAATTGGCGTGAGATTATTTATACTAACTACCCAAATTACTACAAAAGCATAAGGGATTTGCTCTGCAAAACGAATTAAAGTATCAGCAACAAGAAGTGTTTTAAGAGGTCCTTTTATATTTTTTATGGTTTTGCGTAAGCCTTTTGTCTTAGGTGATCTAACCTTTTCATCTGGCATATATTTTTTAACAAAGATTATGGAAATAACAGCTAAGACAGATGCAATTGAAAAAGCAATTCTAATTCCATTTACATCACCAAATGAAGTTATTAATAAACCACCTGCTAAAGGACCTAATGCCATAGGTATTCTTCTTACAAAAGAGTGTATGGTAACACCTGTTACTCGTTTTTCCTTTTTAAAGTTTTTTGATACCATCGACATGATTGCAGGTAGCGAAACAGCTGTCCAAGAAATGAAGAAAAATGCACCTATTAGAACTGATTGCCAAACAGGTATAAAAATAACAATTAGATAACCAAACAAAGCAACTAGTGTAAAAAATATTAATGCTTTTTTATAACCGAATTTATCAGAAATATATCCACCTGGATATGAATACAACGAGCTAAGTAAATTATCCATTGTATTCAAAGAGGCTACTGCAAGAGCAGAGCCTCCAAGTGCAATAATATATAGTGGCAAAAACCGTTCTGCCATTTTTTCACCAAACCCAATGAAGACTACCATCATAATCATGGAAGTCATTCCATTTTTTAAAACTAATGATTTTAGTTTAGTAAAAAAGTTCAAGTCATATCACCTTATTTTTTACTTGCCTGTAATTTAAAGTAATTATACAGTGCATCATAGACTATAAATTGATGTTCGAGATTTTCATAATCGTCTGGGAATCTCATTCCAAAACCAACAGCAATTGCTTCTAATCCATGTGCGTATGGATTTTCATCTAATCGATATGTGTCTGCAGCATCTACAACTTCTGCTAGTAATGCTAATGCTGGATCTTGTAATTTATAGTGATTAATAATTGTAACAAACGTACAGTGACCATCTTTATGACCTAATTCAACTGGGCCAGTATCAAAAGGAATAGCTCCTTCTCTATCTGCTGTTTCTTGTACCATACTACGTGCGACAAAAATAAATTCAGCTGTTGTATCAACGAATCGCTTTATTAGCCAAGGACATGCAACTCTATCAACGTGAACTCTAGATCTTGTTACCCATTTCATACATCTACCTCCTTGCTAGTTAATTATGTGTGAATATATATAGTTTACTTAATATAACAAACGTAATGTAACTGCCGTTACATTGTAACATAAGTTGTTGGCATGTTCAATAGTAATATATAACTGAAATATATATAAATATAAGACTAATTTTTCTTAACTAAAATTTGGGAAAACTCAATTAATACGATATAATTAACTACATAATAATTAATTTGAAAGTTGTAAACATGAAACCAAACATTATTTTTATATTTGCAGATCAATTAAGGCAAAGTTCACTTAATCACCAAGTAGAAAATGTTCACACACCAAACTTGGATAAATTTGCTACTGAAAGTACTACTTTAACGAGAGCTATCTCAAATACGCCTGTTTGTGGACCAGCTAGAGCTTCAATATTAACAGGATTACACACATTATCGCATCAAGTTGTTAATAATGACTTACAATTACGAACAAATGTAACAACAATTGCGCATAGTTTAAATTCAAAAGGATACAACTGTGGGTATATTGGCAAGTGGCATTTGGATACTAATGATAGAGGAGTATTTATTCCACCTGGACCAAGAAGGCAAGGATTTGATGATTATTTTGCAGGATACAATTGTAATCATCAATATTTTCAAAGTTATTATTATGAAGATGATAATGAAACAGCAATATGGAATGAAGGATATGAACCATTTGCACAAACAAATTTAGCAAAAAATTATATAAAAAAGAAAACTAAACAAAAAAAACCATTCTGCTTATTCTTATCTTTTGGTCCACCCCATTGTCCATATAAAGAAGTACCACAAAAATATTTAGATATGTACCCAGAAGAAAGTATAACTTTAAAAGATAATGCTACTAAACATGCAGATAAATCAATTATTGCAGGGTACTACGCTCATATTACAGCTCTTGATGAATGTTTTGGTGAAATAATAACTTCTATTAATGAGCGAGGAATTAGAAACGATACTATTATTGTTTTTACAAGTGATCACGGAGATATGCTCTTTTCACAAAATCGTGGTTGGAAATGTAAACCATGGAATGAATCTGTAAATATTCCTTTTATAATAAGTTGGCCTGAAAAAATTAAAAGTGGAATAAGAACTAAAGAATTATTTAGTTTAGTTGATGTAATGCCTACTTTATTAGGTTTAGCAAAGTGTGAAATTCCAAAAGAAGTTCAAGGAAAAGATTTATCAAAACTTTTCCTTGGTGAAGATTGTGAACTGCAAGATTCGGTTTTTATAAATTATCCACTAAGTCCTGATAAGTTTTCTTTTAAAGAATGGAGAGGTATCATCACAAAACAATATACATATGCTAGATTTAAAGATAAACCATGGGTCTTATATGATGATATAAATGACGCTAATCAATTAGATAACTTAGTAGATAATAAAAAATACATAAAAATACAAGAAAAATTAGAAAAGAAATTAAATAAATGGTTGGTAACTTTAAATGATTCTTTTGATACAACTAAGCAAGTTTGTGAAAAATATATGAAAGGTTCTATAAAAGGTGCCATTCCGTTTTATGATAATGATATTATTAAAAAGGGTAAAGAAATAAGAAGAAAAAATTATAAAAAAAATTAACTTAATTTGTATTGCAGACTTGTCTTGGTATCAATATAATATATCTAATGATACAAGAATAATAAAAAGATGAAAGAAAAAAGGAAGCATATTTATGAATGGAAATAATAGAGCTGATATTACTATTGG
>JAUUZV010000225.1 GCA_030592085.1 Clostridia bacterium
CTAACCTTATGCCAGTTGGTTGTACCATATGTATGATACATTGAAATAAACATTACTAATGCAACAGCCGTCACAGAAATGCCAACCACTATAGCTGTAATAACCAACGCTTGTGGTAGTGGATCAGCATATACTACACCTACTTCTCCCATCATTGGTGGCACGCTATTTGGTTGACGATTAATGGAAATAAAATATAGTATTACTCCACCACTCATAATACCAAGTGAAATAATGGTTTTAATAATATTTCTTCGTGCGCAAAGACCATAAAACCCAATAAAGAAAAGAACAATAGCTGTATTTTGTGCTGTTAAAAGATTAATTTTCTTGCCCTCCTTCAATATCAATAAAAGTATAAAATACCACAGTTAAACCAGATCCAACTTTTATACCAATTAAAACATTCATAAGTGTGTTGTAAATAACTTTAAATAAATCACTTGTTTGATGTAACCCTAAGAAAAGATAAACAACTGCTGTGATAATTAATATAATAAGCATGATTTTATCCAGCTTTTTTAAGAAGTTTAAGCTTTCCATTGAAATTGGAAACACTAGATATCTACTCATAAAAACTGCTACTAGGATTGCTCCTCCTTGAAATCCACCTCCTGGATTTCTAGGGCCGGTTAAAATGATATAAACTCCAAATACCAAAATTAATGGATAAATTAAAAACATGATATCTTCTAATATTTCACTGTGAGTTTCATGATTCATCTTCATCCTCCTTGTGAATTTCCCATGGTGCTGCAAAATAAACAACTGCAGTCACACTTATTGCAAGTAAAAGTGTTTCAAATATTGTATCAAACACCCTATAATTTAAATAAATTGCACTAACTAAATTGCTTACTTTTGTCTCTTCATACCCTCTTTCAATATAAGTATTATATGCATCTTTAGACATGTTTTCAGAATAAGATTCATGAATAAAAATAGCACCAATGCTAATAACTATTACAAATATTAAAATAATTAATCGCCTGTTTTTATTATTCATGTTCTTTTTCAATTACAAAACTCACTTTCTTTTTCTTTTCTTTTTCCCACTCATCCTTTAAAGCCATAGCATGATAATTTTGCTCTCGCCCATGTAATACATAGCGATTTTTAACCTTAGTTACAATAAGATCCCATCCTGGCTTTTCCTTAATAAAATCAAGTTCATCTACTGTATATACAATAAGAGGCTCTAATTCTCTTTTAGTACAAAAATCTTCAATTGTAGTTAATATAGGGTCTTTTCTATGTGAGATATGTTCTCTGTGATGTGTATCTTGTTTCTCATCAAGTAAATATATCATAAACACTTTGTATTTCTGTAGTGCTGCTAAATATATAATTGTAGAAATAGTACTCCCAATGACGGCCTCAGCTAAAGCAGCGTCAGGAGCGCCCATTAAGATATATACAAAAGCACTTAGTGCAGAGAACACTGCAAGATAAACAACAGCTCGTCTCATTTTAGGAGTTTGTACAGCCATAATAGCAGAAACAATAAGGATTACAAAAAATATTTTTTCAATCACTGTTATCCTCCTTATCAATACGATATCCTCCATGGTATGCAGAACGTCCAATTGAATGAGTTACAACTGGATTAATTAATACTACAATTACTACAATTAGTAATACTTTTGCAGAAAACCATGAAATACCATAGCGAATAATAACTCCTACCATCATAAATAGAAATCCAACAGTATCAACATACGATGCAATCAAAATTCTAGAATAGAAATTTTTATAGCGAAAAACTCCAAACACACCAAGAGTAATAAAAATAAGGCTGATTATTATAAAAATATTACTAATTAATATTTTCAAATTTTCCCCCTATCTTTCACAAATTTTGCAATAAATAAAGTACTAATAAATCCAATCAATGAATAGGTAATAGCAATATCAAGTAAATAACTTTTTTCAATTATTACAGAAAATAGAACAATGAGCATTAATATTTTTGCCATAACTAAATTGTATGCTAATAAGCGGTCCCATATTGTTGGCCCCATAATAATTTTAATGGCTGTTATCATAACTAAAAAGGAAATAATATATGTAGCTATTTCAATCATTTTTAAACCCTCTTAACAAAATAGTTTCTAAATTACTTAGTATGCTTTTTTTTGCACTAGTTTTATGTTCTTTTTTTACATCAAGCCACAAAACTGTTAAAACATTTTCTTTTTTGTCCAATGTAACTGTACCTGGAATCATTGTAATAGCATTACCAATAACACTAGTCATTAAACCACTATCTACTTTAGTTCTTATACGTACTGTAACCATATTTGCTTTGCCAAGTATAATCGGTATAAAATTTACAATAGCTGACTTCATGATTTGATAAAGTACATTAATTAAAAACCAAGCCATAATTAAAGGATTAATATAATATGCACGTTTAGACTGCCTTGTCATTAAGAATGAATTTGCAAATAGAGAGCTTAGTACACCAATAATAAACCCAACAACAATTGCATCTAAAGAAAACTGTTCATATAGGATGCACCAAACAATAATACCAATTATTCCAAATTCTAAATAAAATATTATTTTTTTCATATACTACCTTCATATATAGCATAGCAAAAAATATTAGGTCCGTGTAAATAATTTGCAATAATTATTGAATATTTCTTAAATATTTATCTTTCATTGAAGAAGTTTTATTCTATCGACCTGGTTGTGGATACAGTAAGTCATATACTGTTCCTGTAATTTCTATATCTGAAATAGTATAAATAATTGATTCGTCAGTACTAATTAGTTTTATATATAACGTATAAGGAATTCTCAAACGCTCATTATCCATTGTAAGTGTTTCAGGACACATTGGAATAACATAAGAAAATATAAAATCAATGGTTTCTTCTTGAAAAATAAATCTACTATCAGTTGGGAATATCACATAGTCTAATCCAAAGTCTTCATAGTAATCATAAAATATACCTTCTGTGCTAGTGTATTGCATACTTTCCATTGGTAATGAAAATCTTATAATTAACCTTTCCACATTACTAGCTTTTATTCTTATGTATATCTTTTCTAAACTCATGAAACGATGTTCATGATATGATAATTCATTTCCTAATATATCATATTCATTTTTCCAGTGATTATATGCGCCATACAAAGTTATTCCTTCAATATCAATATCATCATCATCAACAGGTGGTGGTGGAGAAGGTGGTGGGTCACCACTTATATCATCTAAAACATGTAAAGATATAGTACAATAAACATCTTTTTCGAATCTATCACCAAAGATACTAACTAATTCCACA
>JAUUZV010000113.1 GCA_030592085.1 Clostridia bacterium
AATAATTAGTTTGATGTATACTTTATTTAAAAGAGGTGTAAAAATGAATATTACTAAGTTAATTAATACAAGAAGAACTACTAGAAGATATACTGAAAAACCAATTAGTAAAGAAATACTAACAGATTTAGTGGATTTAGCGAGAATGGCTCCATCTGGAAGTAATATGCAGCCCCTAAAATATGTAATTATTACAGAGGATAAACTTGTTAAAGAGATATTTACTTATACTAAATGGGCTGGATATTTACAAGGAAAGGGAAGTCCTACGGAAAAACAAGCACCAACGGCTTTTATTCTAGTATTAAATGATCTAACTATTAGAAAAACAGGATATGAGTTAGATGCTGGTGCTAGTATTCAAAATATTTTATTAGGTGCCACTGATATAGGAATTGGGACTGCATGGTTAGGAGCTATTGATAGAGATCAAATTAGAAGGTTAATTAATTTATCAGAAAAATATAATATCATATCAGCAATAGCTTTAGGAATTGCTGATTATATGACGATTGTGGAAGATGAACAAGGGGATATTAAATATTATGTTGATGATTTAAATGTTCTTCATGTTCCAAAAAGGAAACTGAATGATATTATAGTATTGACAAAGTGATAGTTATTTACTATAATTCTTTAAGTGATTTGCGGGTGTGGCGGAACTGGCAGACGCGCTAGATTTAGGATCTAGTGTCTTACAGATGTGTGGGTTCGAGTCCCTCCACCCGCACCACATTTTTTTGAGGTAAAGTAATGAAAAGAAGAAAACTATTTATAAAAATAATCGCAATTGTAATTGCAGCAGTATTTATACTATCAACTTTTTCAATGTTGATTTTTTACTTATTTATTTAAACTACATATCTGCTATACAAATGAATGTTTTTTTACTATAATTAAAAGTATAGTAAGTTAGGTGACGCAGTGAATTTTTTTGAAAACATTACAATTGAAAACTTCTTTAAACTCCTACCTGGTGATTTATTGAGTCCATTGACCATTATTGGAGCAATTATTGATATTGCAATTATTACTTATGTAATTTATAAGTTAATTACATTAATGCAAGAAACAAGAGCATTTAGTCTACTTAAAGGTATTGGCTTAATTGTATTAATGGCTATTATAAGTAATTTCTTAAACTTACGTACTATTTCTATTTTAATTGATAATATATTTGCTTTTGCTGTATTAGCACTTGTTATTGTGTTTCAACCAGAAATTAGGCGAGCTCTTGAAAAACTAGGAACAGGTGGTTTAAAAAGTCTCTTTGGAACTAGTAATGAAGAGTATAGACTAAAAATCATGTCCATGATTGAAGAAGTTATTAAAGCTAGTGTAGATATGTCTTCTCAATACCTAGGTGCTTTAATTGTTATTGAGAGAGATATTAAGAATGGAGAATATATTAGTACAGGAACAAAAGTTGATTCACTAGTTTCAAGTGAACTCTTACAGCAAATTTTTACTAAAAATGGACCACTACATGATGGTGCTGTGGTTATTAGAGAAGATAGAATTATTGCAGCGTCTTGTATATTAGAATTAACAGACAATCCAAATCTAAGTAAAAAATTAGGGACTAGACATAGAGCTGCTCTTGGAGCATCAGAACATTCAGATTGTATTGTTGTAGTTGTATCTGAGGAAACAGGTAAAATTTCATATGCTGTTAAGGGAAAATTAAAAAGGAATTTTAATAAAGAAAATTTACGTATGGCATTACAAAGTGATTTACTTAAAGCTAAAACCAAAAACCATAAAAACAATCCATTATCAAAATTGAAAGGTAGGAAGAATGTTAAAAAGACTTAAGCATAACTTACCATATAAAATTGCAGCATTTGTTCTGGCTTTATTATTTTGGATAGCTGTATATAATAACGACAATCCAATAGCAACGGAAAAATTTGTAGTTCCTATTACAATGCTTAATCAATCTGCACCTCAATTTGCAAGCCTTGAGATACTTAATGAGTTTGATAAGTTTGTAACTATTGAAGTTAGAGGTAGAGAAAGTGAATTATCTCAGATAAACTCAACAGATTTTTCAATTGTTTATGATTTTGGGACAATTACTAGTGATGAGTTTACTGAAATTAACTATACATCATTAGATTATACAGGTACAAATGCAATTGATTATAAAGTTATAAATGACGGAGTAATTTCGTTAGATATAGAAAAACTCAGTGTTTTAGAGAAAAAAATTGTAGTTCAATTACAAGGTGAACCTGCATATGGATATAGTATTATTTCAACCACGTATACTCCTGAAAATTTCTCAATTAAAGATATAAGTTCTTTAGTAACAGATATTAGTGTTGCAGTTGTAAATATTGATGTAAGTGGTGTTAAAGGAAATACTAATATAAGAAAGTATTGTGAGTTCTATGATAAAGATGGAAATGAATTAATTGAACTTAATGAATATATTTCTGTGGATGTTTTTATTGAAGTAGCTAGAGATATTGAAGTTAATACTGCAATATTTGGCGTAACTGATCCGGAATTTCTTGTCATTTCACATACTGCTCAACCATCAACTATTAGAGTATCAGGACCAGAAGATGCATTGACTTCAATTACAACTTTAACTGCAGAGTCAATAAGTGTATCTGGTGCAACTAGTAGCTTTGTTACTAAAGCTAGTATAATTAATTTACCAGTTGGATGTGAATTAGTTGGCGGAGCTAATACTATTGATGTAGCAGTTGTATTGGAACAATTGGTTACAAAAGAATTTACTTTTAGTAAAGAAGAAATAAACTTTATACAAGAGGATCCATACGGTAACTACTCATATACAATATTAGATAATACGATTTCCATCACTTTAAAAGGACTTAATAATGAATTACAAGCATTAAGTAATTCTATTCTAGCACCATATATTAGTGTTAAATCATTACAAGATAATGTGATTTTATTAAGTGTTGAAATAAATATTCCATTAGGTATAAAACAAGTTAGCTTTCCACAAGCTGAAGTTGAAATATTAAAAAACATTACATTACAAATGAGTGTAGAAGATATATATCTTCCAAATGCTCGATTTGAATCATATACTTATTCATTTTCAGTTGATAAGTATGCCCTTATTCTTTCAGGATTTTCTGAATACCTAACTAATATAAATATTAATTCATTAAATCCAACTATAGATGTAATGGATTTAAAAGAAGGGGTTCATCAAGTACCAATAATTTTAAGCTTACCTGACAATATAATAAGTAACAGTAACTTGGTAATTACTATGACAATCGCGGTAAAATAATTTATGAAAAAAGCCATCATATCAGGAATTCGAATATCAGTAGAGCAAGCCTATAAGGCTGATTTGTCAAAACTAGTTATTAAGAGAATTTCTGATATTCTTAAAACAAGTGATTTTACTTATGAAGGATTATCTAAAAAATCAATTGATGCACGAAGAAAAAATCAAATATTCTATCAGATTAGTGCTAATATCTCTATAGAAAAACCTGAAATATTACAAACAATCCCCAATGTATCATATCCTAAAGTAGAACCAAAAAGTAAATTAAAATCAGGTTGTATGACTATTACATCTCCACCTGTTATTGTTGGAGCAGGCCCTTGTGGCTTGTTTGCAGCATGGTTGTTAGCTAAAAATGGATATGAACCAATTGTAATTGAAAGAGGAGAGACAGTTGATAAGCGATATTTAAGTGTGAAAAACTTTTGGGTAAATCATAATTTAAATAGCGAGAGTAATGTGCAATTTGGTGAAGGTGGTGCAGGAGCATTTTCTGATGGAAAATTAGTAACAAGAATTAAAGATCCAAGAGGTAAACTAGTTCTTGATACATTAATTTCATTTGGCGCAAATGAAAATATTTCCTATGAATCGCATCCCCATATTGGAACTGATCAATTTAGAAATATTATAAAAAACATGAGAGAAGATATCATTAATAATGGTGGAAGTTTTCATTTTAATCAAAAGGTAACAGGTGTTACGATTGTTAATAAAAAGATAAAATCAATAACTTTAAATAATTTAGATAAAATCCCATGTCAAGTTGTTATGTTTGCTACAGGACACAGTGCTAGAGATACCTATGAAATGTTACTAGATCAAGGTGTAACAATGGTGCAAAAACCATTTTCAATGGGTGTAAGGATTGAACATTTAAATGAGCAAATTACTAATGCACAATATGGAAAACAGCAACGATATATTAATGAAAGTGCAATATACCAACTTCATGAAAAAGTAGGAAAAAGAACAGCATACACTTTTTGTATGTGTCCTGGTGGAGTAGTAGTTAATGGGGCTAGTGAAGATAATATGTCTGTTACAAATGGTATGAGTTATTCAGGAAGAAATGGGAAAAATTCTAATAGTGCTTGGGTTGTTGGTATTTCACCTGATGATTATGAGAGTAATCATCCACTAAGTGGTATTAAATTACAAACCCAACTAGAGAAAGCTGCATTTGAATTAGGTGGTAACGATTATAATTTACCTGTTCAACGCTTAGGTGATTTTTTAAAAAATAACCCTTCAAAAACTATTGGACATATTAAACCAAGTTCCACTAGTGGGTATACACTAGGACAAGTAAGTAAATTATTACCTAATAAAATATATGATACACTGTGTAAATCAGCAATTGCTTTTAATCGAAGATTGCCATGTTTTTTAGATGATGATGCCATAATAACAGGATATGAAACTAGAACAAGTTCACCTGTTAGAATTTTAAGAGATGAAAATTTACAAGCATTAAATATTGACGGATTATATACTGGTGGAGAAGGTGCAGGATATTCAGGAGGAATTACTTCATCAGCAATTGATGGATTAAAATTAGCAGAAAAAATAATATCTACCTATAATAATAAATGGTAGAAATGGAGTGAATATATGGGAAGACTATTTGGGACTGATGGAGTTAGGGGAATAGCAAATAAAGAATTAACATCAGATTTAGCATTTAAACTTGGACAAGCATGTGCACATGTATTAGCAGGAGAAGTAGAACATGTCCCTAAAATTTTGGTGGGTACAGATACTAGAATATCTTGTGATATGTTAGAATGTGCCTTATTTGCAGGATTATGTTCAGTGGGAGCTGATGTTATTAAAGTGGGAGTTATTCCAACACCTGGTGTTGCATATTTAACAAGAAAAGTTAATGCAGATGCAAGTGTTGTCATTTCAGCATCACACAATTCATTTGAATTTAATGGTATTAAATTTTTTGATAGTGAGGGTTTTAAACTACCTGATGAAATTGAAGACCAAATAGAAGAATTTATTGTCTCAAATAAGATTCTACCTCATAAAACAGGAAAAGAAATCGGACGAATTCATTATAAACCTAATCTAATTAATGAGTATATTGATTTTCTAGTAAGTACAGTAGATATAGATATTTCAGGTATGAGTATTGTAATTGATTGTGCTAATGGAGCTGCTTATGATATTGCTAGTCAAGTATTTAAAAAATTAGATGTTAATATCATGGTTATTGGGAATGAACCAAATGGATTAAATATTAATGAAAATTGTGGCTCAACACATACTGGTAATATTTCTAATTTAATGAAAAGCGGTAAATATATAATGGGATTTGCTTATGATGGTGATGCTGATAGAGTTATTGCCATTGATGAACTTGGAAAAGAAATAAACGGAGATAAGATGTTAGGCGTTATTGCTTTATCTATGAAACAAAAAAAACAAGTAAAAGGGAATACAATTGTAGCTACTGTTATGTCAAATATGGGTCTTCAAAAATTTGCTGATAGCCATGGGTTGCATTTAGTAAGAACTAAGGTTGGGGATAGATATGTAATTGAAGAAATGAAAAAAAGTGATTTTCAAATTGGTGGAGAACAATCAGGGCATGTTATTATTCATAAATACAATACTACAGGAGATGGAATATTAACATCAATTAAGTTGTTAGAAATTATCAAAGAAGACAAGATAAATGCTTCAACTATTAATGAACTTGTGATAGAATATCCACAAGTAATTGTTAATGCTAAGGTTAAAAATAGGCACAAACATCAGCTGTTTAAAAATGAAGAAATAATGTCCCTTCATAAGCAGATTGAAGAACAGTTACATGGAGAGGGACGAATTGTTTTAAGACCTTCAGGAACAGAACCTGTTGTTAGGGTAATGATAGAAGGTCGTGATTGTAAGACTATTCAGCAAATGGCTGAACAACTTGCAACACTTGTGGAAAAGAAACTTGGATAATAAGTAAAAAATATTGTAGCGCCAGGACAGGGAAACCTGTTGACGAGGAGAAGGTTAATCGAAAAATTCGGCGGATTCCTTCCGGTTTTCACTAATCGAAAGATATTTTTAAAAACTATCAGTGATGATAGAACAAAGAAAATATTAAGTGATTCTTATTATCCCTATAAATAAAATAAATAGGAGGAACCATTATGTGTGGTATTGTTGGCTACGCTGGAGAAAAAAATGCAGTAGAAGTTTTAATGCATGGTTTAGAAAAATTAGAGTATAGAGGATATGATTCAGCAGGGATTGCATATTTATCAAATGGAGAAATAATTGTCAAAAAGAGTAAAGGAAGACTGGTTAATTTACAAAAAATTGTTGATAAAGTTATAAGCGAAGAACACCATATAGGAATTGGGCATACTAGATGGGCAACACATGGTGAACCAAGTGATATTAACTCACATCCTCATATAAGTAGACAGAATCGTTTTTGTATAGTTCATAATGGTATTATAGAAAATTATATCAGCATTAGAGAACAACTAATTAATGATGGTTATACTTTTGAATCTTCAACAGATTCAGAAGTCATTACTCATTTATTACATTATCATTATAGTGGAGATGTAATTGATGCATTATTAAAAACAATCCACCAATTAGAAGGCTCATATGCACTTAGCATAATTTGTAATGATAACCCAGATCAGGTATTTTGTGTAAGAAAAGATAGTCCACTTATTGTAGGAAAAGGGAAAAATGAAAATTTCATTGCATCAGATATTCCAGCAATCTTAAAATATACTCGAGATGTTTATATAATGGAAGATCATGAAATTGCAATAATAAGCAAAGATTTAGTAACTTTTTATAATTCATTAGGGAAGAAAATTAAAAAACAAACTATGAAAGTAACTTGGGATGAAAACTCTTCTGAAAAAGAAGGGTATGAACATTTCATGTTAAAAGAAATTCATGAAGAACCTATGGCAATTAGTAAAACCATAGGAACAAGAATTAAAAATAATGAGATAGTATTAGAGCAAATAAAATTAGAAAAACCTGAAAAAATTATTATTGTTGCTTGTGGAACTGCATATCATGCAGGCGTAGTTGGTAAGTACATATTTGAAAAATTATTACGTATTCCAGTTGAAGTTGATGTTGCTAGTGAATTTAGATACCGTGACCCAATTATTAATAAAAACACTTTAACAATCATTATTTCTCAATCTGGTGAAACTATTGATACTTTATTTGCTTTGCGAAAAGCAAAAGAAAATAATTCAAAAGTTCTAGCCATTGTCAATGTTATTGGCTCTTCAATCGCTAGGGAAGCTGATGATGTGTTATATACATGGGCAGGACCTGAAATTGCCGTTGCGTCTACAAAGGCTTATTCAACTCAATTATCTGCTATTTATTTATTAGCTCTAAGTTTTTACGAAGGTGAAAAATATTATGATTATATTAAGCAACTTCAGGACATTCCTAAAATTATTGAACAATTATTAAAATCAACTGATCAATTCATGAAACTAGCTTCATTACTTTATAAT
>JAUUZV010000116.1 GCA_030592085.1 Clostridia bacterium
GGTTTCTTTTGTTACTTTCAACTAAGTAACCTCCTATAAAAATAATAACAATTTATTATATATTATAACCACTATTAGATAAAGGATTATCTAACAGGTAATAGTTTCTTTGTGAAATTTTGCCCATTAAATTGATGAAAATATTCATAACCTGCTTTTTTTGCATAATCATAGGCTAATTTGAAATTATAATTTACCATTTCTGGCTTATGAGCATCAGCATTTATCGTTATTTTTATACCTAGTTTATTACACTCTTTTAGTATCCATAATGAAGGATAGGGTTCACTTGTGTACCCTCTAGCCATTCCTCCTGTATTGATTTCTAAAACACACTCAGATTGTTTAATTACTTTTAATGTTTCATGAATTTGTTTCACATAATTAATTTCATCTTCGCTAAAATACTTATTATCCTTATTATTTTTTTTAATTAAGTCAAGGTGTGCAAGTATTGGTGGTTTGTATTTTTTAATCATCTCCCGATAGGTTTCAAAATACTTAGTATACATAACCTTCATATCATTCTTAAATTCATTTATTAGGATATCTTCAAAAACAACAAAGCTATCATCAACACATTTATAACTATCTTCTTTAGATAAATAGATATAATGAACAGCACCAATATAATAATCTAAAGGTAGTTTAGTAAAATCAATATATTCTTTTACGTCAATATTTTCGATATAGTCAAGTTCCATTCCTAAATAAATTGGTAGTTTGTTTTGATATTTTTTCTTAAGTGATAAAACATCATTTATATACATTGATATATTTGATTTTTTCATTGACCAATCATTTATAAAAGGAACAGGTGAATGGGTAGAAAATCCAAGACTACTCATATTAAATGAAATTGCAGATTTAACAAATTCCTCTAGTTCACCTACCCCATCACTATATTTTCCATGCGTATGTAAATTGCTATCAGTCATTATTTTTTTCCATATTGTATTTTTTGCTAATAATATATAATGGACGATTTTTACTTTCATCAAAGATTCTAGCGATATAATCACCAACTATTCCTAACATTATTAGTTGTACTCCTCCAAGAATTAATAATAAAACTGTAATAGAAGCCCATCCTGTATTTGGCATATTTAAAGCAAATTTTTGAATAACAACAATAATGGCATAAATAAATCCAATTAGAGCAATAAAAAATCCTAAATTTTTTGATAATGTTAATGGTTTAGTAGAAAAAGATGTAATTCCATCTACAGATAATTTAATCATTTTTTTCAATGGATATTTTGTTACACCTGCAAATCGTTCTTCTCTTTCATATTCAATTCCAATTTGTTTAAATCCCACCCATGATACAAGACCTCTAACATATCTATTTCTCTCAGTAAGTGAAGTCATAACTTTACATACTTCTTTACTAATTAGCCTAAAATCTCCTGTATCAACAGGAATATCTATATTACACATGTAACGTAAAAAACGATAAAAGAATTTAGCTGATATCCTTTTAAAAATAGACTCTCCTTTTCGCTTAGCTCTAACTGCATATACAACTTCAAAACCTTGCAAATATTTTTCAATCATTTTTGGTATTAATTCAGGTGGATCTTGTAAATCTGAATCCATAACAATTACTGCATCACCAATGGCATGATCCATCCCAGCAGTAATAGCAATTTGATGGCCAAAATTACGAGAAAAGTTAATCATTTTAAGTTTGGGATTAGTTTTTATTACTTTTTCCATAATAGGAACTGTTTGATCAACACTACCGTCATTTACAAAAATAACTTCATAATCTCCGTTGATTTTCTCCATAACAGCAGTTACTCTTTTAACACACTCAAGTACAACTTCTTCCTCATTATATAAAGGAATGATTAATGAATAGGTTTTATCACTCACAAAAATTCACCTCTTACTTATTATCTTTCTTAATTATATCATATCAACTAAATTATTTTTTACCTAACTTCCTTGCTAATTGAAACATTGTTACCACATTCTCTGGTGGAACATCATCTTGAATATTATGTGCAGCTGCAAATATATATCCCCCTTGCTTATTCATATCAGCAAGTAATTTACTAACCGCTAGCTTTATTGTTTCACTATTTCCAAATGGCAACACAGCCTGTGTATCTAAACCCCCATGAAAAACTATATCATCACCAAATTCCATTTTTAAATGAGCAGGATCCATCACATCATTTGTTGGTTGAATTGGATTTAAAATATCTACTCCACAATCAATTAACGAAGGAATTAAATCATGTACACAACCACATGAGTGATGGAGAAAATATGCATCAGTATATTTTTTAGTTTCATTTACACGTTCTTTTAAGTATGGTTTTATAAAATCATCAAACATATCAACTGACATGAATAGACTTTTTTGTGTTGCAAAATCATCACCACTTGTTGTGTAATGAATATATTGACCAATTGCTTCATAGTATTTTTTTGTAACTGCCATTTGATAATCAAAGATTTTTTCATTAAAATATTTAATATAATCTGGCTCTACAATTAATTTTACTAAATAATCGTCAAATCCTAACATCCAACAACCAATTTCAAATATCCCATAAATAGGATGCTCTCCACAAACAATATATTCACTATTTTCATAATAGTCTTTTGCCTGTTTCTCAAGGGATTCAAGTAATTTATCATCAATACTATTAGGGTTTGGCCATTTATAGCTTTTTAAATCATCAATTGTAGTTCCTTTTAATGGAGCGTGAATATTGTCCCAATACTTACCGTCAAAGGTTCTCTTAATACCCCACTCATCAATATATACATCATCACTTATTTCTTCATATAGTGAGTCAGTAGGCGTTAAAATAGTGCCAACTGCAATTGTATCAATATCCAAATATTTTCTTATTCGTTTATCAATTACTTTACTTTTACCAAATTTAAGTTTAGGTTCTTCTTTTACTGAATATCCTAAAAATTCCAATAACATACTCTGGCTATCACCTTCCATAGATGATAATGGATTCCCTCCGAAATCTAAAATCACATCGTCAGGTTGTTCATGATTTATTGTTTTTATAAAATTTTCTCTTTTTGTCATTTTGTTCTCCTATATAATCATACTTAAACTTAAGGCAATCAAGGCTTGTCCTATATAATATGTTAATAAATTTGGAATAAATAACTTTATTCGTAATTTTCTATCAAATTTTTCAAAGAAGATAATTATATCTGATACTAGAAATAAAAATCCGCCTATACTAATCAATAGCGCATTAGCTAAACCAAATGGTTGATAAAATATAAATGATAAAGATTTAACTGCCATTATAACTAGAATAGCATAATAGCCATATACAAGTAGATAGTGTTTTTTTATTGATACTTTAGATATTTTTACTGCTAATGGGAATAATAACCACAATACACCAATAATTAATAATTCTATTAAACTAATCCTGGTTATATAGCAAAACCCAATAACATATACAATATGTGCTATAAAAAAAGATATACCTGCAGATATAAAATATATTTTTTTTCTAATAAAACATATAAGAACATCACCAATTAGTGAAAAGAATAAAGCTGTTATAATAAAAATTTCAAAAATATGATAACTACCAATAAAAATATAAGCATATATAGCCATAGATAAAAACAATAGGCTACTAAACGATTTTGAGATTAACGTTCGTCTTAGATGTCTATAGTTTTTATGGTAAATCAGCACACTTAATGAGAGTAGTAATACAAATAATAAGCCAAAAACAATAATCATGACTTTATTTTAACATATAATTTTTATACCTTGTTTAGTAATTTAACAATTTCTTTAGTTTTTGCAACATATCCAGTAGTAATAACTTTCCCATCAACCACTAAAGCAGGTGTTTTCATAACTCCATATGCCATAATGTCTTTAAAATCAGTTACTTTTTCTATTTCTGCTATTATATCTAGCTTTGTTAATGCTTCTATAGTATTTGCCTCTAACTTATGACAGCTATTACAACCGCTTCCTAAAATCTTTATATCCATAACATTCTCCTATATTAAAAAATTACCAACTAAATTAAATAAATAACCTGTAATTATAATTCCAATACCAGTAATTATTACAAATGTCACTATTAATTTAGGTTTAATTACTTTTTTTAGTAAAACCATTTCAGGTAATGATAACGCTGTAACAGCCATCATAAATGACAAAGCAGTTCCAATTCCCACACCTTTTTGAATCAATGCATCTGCAATTGGAATTGTCCCTAAAGCATTTGAGTACAATGGAATTCCTGCAAGTACACCAATAATTACAGCAAAAGGATTATCAGGCCCTGCATACTTAATTAGAAAATCTGCTGGTACCCATCCATGTATGGCAGCACCAATACCAATACCAATTAATAAAAACAACCATATTCTTTTTAAAATATCTGTAACGTTAGCCAAAGCGAAAGATAACCGTCCCCTTTGTGATAGGTTTTGTTCGTCAAGTGAACCTACTTGCATTTCATATACTGATTCATCAATATATTTTTCCATTTTCATTTTACCAATAATCAATCCACCAAATGTTCCAATAATAACTCCAGTTATTACATATAATAATGCAATTTTCCAACCAAACAATCCTAATAGTATTGCAAAAGCTGCTTCATTAACAATAGGTGATGTTATTAAAAAGGAAAAGGTCATGCCAAGAGGGACTCCCCCTTCCACAAATCCAATAAAAATCGGAACAGAACTACACGAACAAAATGGTGTAACAATCCCCATTAGAGATGCTAGAAAATTACCACCAATACCTTTAAATCTAGATAATAATTTTTTTGTTTTCTCTGGTGGAAAATAACTACGTATATATGAGATTATAAAAATCATCATAAACAGTAACATTAATATTTTTATGGTGTCATAAAAGAAAAAATGAATACTTCCACCTAGTGGACTTTCTATTGCTAAATTAAATACCTCTTCAACAAGGAGAGTTACTAATCTATCTAACCAGTTGAACATATTACTCTCCTTTTGTTAATTGATCAATTTCTTTACGTAAAATAGTTTTACTTAATGAAATTATTTGTCTCACTTCATCATGTTTAATAAGATATATAATTTTATTGCCATCTCTTACACTATCTAAAACATCTGCATCTTTTAGCAATTTTAAATGTTGAGAAATATTAGGTTGAGTTGATTCAATTTGCTCGAATATTTCACATACACATAAGGGATGATCATTTAACAATTTAATAATTTCCATTCGAGTAGGATGTCCAAGTGCTTTAAAAATATTTGCATTCATTATTTCAATTTTCATAAGTACCTCCATAAGCATATAAGCAATTTCTTATATTGTAGTGTCTTGATACCACATTGTCAAGATTTTTTGGTATAATGAATATGATAAAAATAAGGAGTATTGTATGATTGATTTTATGGTATGGTTAGAAGGATTTAGGACTCCCCTATTAGATAAAATATTTAACTACATCACAATGATAGGTGAAGAAACTTTTATATTAGTTATTATGTGTATTGTTTTTTGGAGCATCAGTAAAAAAGCGGGTTATAGATTAGGTTTTAGTGTTGTATTTAGTGCTTGGATAAATGCAGGAGTAAAAGATATATTAAAAGTTACTAGACCTTATGATTTAGATAATCGATTAAATCCTTTACGTTTGCATTCAACAAATAACACTTACTCATTACCAAGTGGACACACTCAAAATGCAGCCACTCTATTTACATCACTAGCTTTATCCATAAAAAAAGGTTGGTTTACAATTATAGCTATTATTATGATGTTACTAGTTGGGTTTTCTAGAATCTATTTATCACTACATACTCCATTGGATGTAGCTATTGGATTAATATTAGGTATAGGTATTGTTTTCTTATGTCACTACTTACTTGATTTATGTGAAAAGAAAAAAATAATGTGGCCATTATTTCTACTATTAGCACCAGTTGTAGCTAGCTTATATTTTATACAAACCGAAAACTTTTATAAAATGGCTGGTTTATGTATTTCATTTGTTCTTGGTTATTTCATTGAAACCAAATTTATAAAATTTAAAGTTAACACTACATTTTTAAAGCAGCTTGGAAAAATCATTGTGGGATTAGTGATTGCTATTGCTCTTAAAGAAGGATTAAAGTTTATACTTCCAGATACTATAATATTTCACATGATTAGATATTTTCTATTAGGTAGCAGTGTTGTTGTTCTTTCACCTTGGTTGTTTAAAAAATTAAAATGGGCATAAAAAATGGAAACTATATTAGAAAAAGATTTATATCAACCTATAAAAACTTATCTAGAAGAACAAGGTTATGAAGTTCATAGTGAAGTAAAAAACTGTGATATAACTGCCACTAAAAAAAATGAGTTAATTATCATTGAAATGAAAAAGAATTTAAATCTAACCTTACTAGTTCAAGCAAGTAATAGGCAAAAAACCAATGCCTCTGTTTATATTGCTATTCTAAAACCAAGTGGAGGTATTCATAACAAAAAATGGCGTAAATATTTACATTTAGTTAAACGGCTTGAACTTGGACTTATTCTTGTAACTATTAATAACAAAAAAATCACTACTGTTAAAATAGTATTTCATCCCATTGAATATAAACGAAAAACAAACTATAAAATGAAGCGAAGTATTATAAAAGAGATAAGTGGTAGGAGTAATGACTATAATGAAGGTGGTGTGTCAAAAACTAAGTTAGTAACTGCTTATCGTGAAAATGCTATTTATATTGCTTGTGCTTTAAAGGAAAATGGTGATAGTAGCCCAAAACAATTAAGAGCCATGGGAACTGGTGATAAAACAACATCAATTTTATATAATAATCATTATGGATGGTTTGTAAGAATTAATAATGGTATCTATTCTCTTTCTTCAAAAGGGAATAGTGAAATCAACAATTATCCTGAGCTTTTAAAATATTATCAAGAAAAAATATCAAAGCAATAAAAAACACCCATTAACTTTTACGATAATGGGTGTAATTTTATTTATTTATTTAATACTTTTTTACAAATTGCCTCAATGGCTTCTTCATGATTGACAATATTTTCACCTATATTTAATTGTTTACAAAGGCTACTTATATACGGTTGTTTAAGTTTAGCTACCTTAAGTGATTCAAAATCCCAGAATATTTCTTGTGGAGTACCTGTTCTAACAATTTGTTTGTCCGCCATAACAATTACTCTTTCAAAGTTTTCAACCACAAACTGCATATCATGTGTAATAGTTATTATAGTTTTTTTACGCCTTAATAGTTCTTTTAATAAATCACTTAGGACTTTTGTTCCTATTAAATCTTGTCCAGCAGTTGGTTCATCTAAAATAACAACATCAGCATCCATAGCTAATATTGATGCAATAGTAACAAACTTACGAATTGACAGTGGTAAATTATATGGATTTTCATGTCGATGCTCTTTTAATCCAGTCCATTTAAGTGAATAATTAATAAATCTTTCTCGTTTCACAGGATCCATATTCATTTTTTTAGGTCCAAAAGCTATTTCATCATAAACAGACGAATGAAAAATCTGATCATCTGGATTTTGAAATACATATCCAACTTTTCTTGACACTTGTGCTGTCGTAAAGTTTTTTGTATTCATATCTCCAATGGTAACATCACCCTCCATGGGTTTTAACAAA
>JAUUZV010000103.1 GCA_030592085.1 Clostridia bacterium
AAAAATTAGGGGAATAATAAAAAAATATGAAACAAATGATTTAGAATATAATATTATGAGTTTAGTATTGTTATCTATGGGTGGAATGAGTATTTTCTCTATTATTATTAACACAATTATTGGCTATCCATTCATAGTATCGATTAAATGGGTTTTCTTGTTAGTATATTCTGTTTTTTCACTAATTGCAGTCTTAAAAAAATCACGAATGAAATGGATAAAATATGCAACACTAATATTACTGTGTTTTGTTTTAATTCCATTTACTTGGTTTACAACAGGAGGTAGTGAAAATGTCACTTTGCTTTATTCAACTATTTTACTAGTAGTAGTATCAGTTGTTTTAAGAGGTACTCAAAAGGTGATACTTGTGACATTGTTTATTGTGGAAATTGAAGTTCTTCTTTTATTAGAACATTTTTCTCCTTCCATGTTTTCTACAGTTGGAAGGCAAACTCTTTTTATTGACAGTATGATTCAACTTCCAATTATAATAGTGATTATTTCATATCTTGTATCCAAAGTTATTAGAATGTATAAAAAACAACAACATATGATTAAGTTATATAACAAAAGGTTAGCTAAGATATCGCTAACTGATGAACTATCAAAAGTACATAATAGACGAAGTATTCTAACAATTCTAGAAGAAAACTTTCAAAAAGCTAAAGAGGGAAAACAGGAATTACAAATTCTCCTAATCGATATTGATAACTTTAAAGAAATAAATGATAAATATGGACATCAAGCGGGAGATAATGTTATTTCTTCTATGTGTCAAGAAATAAGAAGTATAATTTATAGAGAAGGAATAATTGGCAGATACGGTGGCGATGAATTTTTAATAATCTTTAATGATATTTCTTTTGATCAAGCAAAAGTTTATGCAGATAAACTTCAGCAAACTATTTCAAGTAGAAAAATTGAAGGAATTAGTTTTTCTATTAGTGGTGGATTAGTAAATTATGAAAATGAAAACGATATAAAACAATTAATATATAAAGCAGATATTTTGCTATTTGAAGCTAAAAAAATGGGGAAAAATATGATTAGAATTATTGATTACTCTACAAATCCTAAACAATTATCTATACTTGAAAAAACGAGTGAAAAATAAAGTAGATTGATTATAATTCTTTTTCAAGCATATCTATCCAATCATCTAATGAATAAACAAATCCATTCTTTAAAGACGTTAACCACAAACCATATTCCTTATGATTTTGCATTTTACAAGATTGCTTATTTTCAACAGCCGTTACACATTCTTTTATTGTGGAACAAATAAAACCTCTAGTTGCCATTTCATTCATATTTCCAGGAGAAAATTGTAAACACCAATTAATAGCGAAACCAACATATACAAGATGGTTAATATTATCTTGTAAACATAATGTATGAAGTTGCTCACCATTGTATACTACAGGTTCAAAATCATTTATTAACAATGGAGTTCGCCCTTTTTTTGAAATGTCTTCTATGTTGTGATTACCTGGAAATATATTGTTTTGTTTAAAAGAAGTTAATTCTTTATATGTATTATCTTTGTTAGGAGATGGTAATTTAGTTATCGGTATGTGTAATTCATCTGCTATATGATAAATTTTTATTTTATTATTTCTACATGAGTTTAATAACTTTGGTAATTGGTTATTAATAATTTCTTGCGCTCGCTTTAGATATTCTACTGCTCTATAACTTCCTGGGTAATATTTAATATTGCCAGGATCCCAAGCATGCATTAATACAATTGCTGTTTTTTCAAGATTAATGGGTAATAATTGTTTTTGCCATCCACCATAACCTTCACCTGGACACTTAAGTGAATAATCAGCATCAAATTGTTGATAATATTCTGTTGGAATTTGACGTATTTTCATAGTATGATTATATCACCAATGAAAGGGGCATAGATGATGAAATCAAAAGACAAGTTATTACAAGCAATAAAAGGGGAAAGCATTGGAAAAATTCCACTTAGTATATATTTTAATAAAAATCTTAGAACTCCAAATTATGATTTAACTACTTTAGAACAAACTGTTAAAGCCTATCTATCACTAGGTTGTGAACCTGTGATTGATGTTTTAATGCCACAACCTGAATTACATCCAGATGTAAAAGTAAAGATATATGAAGAGTTTCCTAAAAATGAAAAATATCCAATTATATATAAAGAGTATCACACACCTGCTGGTTTACTAAGACAAGGAGAAAGAAAAACACCTGACTGGCCATTTGGTAGGGACATCCCACATCCTGGAAATGACCAAACTGCGTCTAATATTTATGAACCACTAATTAAAGATGACAAAGATGTGGATAAATTATCATTTTTATGGCAAAAACCATCTAGTGAACAAATAGAGCAAGTACGCAAAAAAAATGAAGAAAAATTTGTGATTGCTAATAAATATGGTGTTTTAACTAGAGCTACTGTTGGTCAAGGTCTTGCTACACCAATGTCTTTTATAGGGGCTCAGAATTTAGTATATTTTTCATATGATGAAAAAGAAGCTTTTCATAAATTAGCACTAATGGAAAAAGATGTGGTTTTTGAGAGAATTAAAATTGCCAAAGATTATGGAGTAGATTTATTAAAACGTTTTGGTGGATACGAACAAACTAACTTTTTTACACCTACACAATACGATGATCATGTTGTTGATTATCTTAAAGAAACTGTAAAAGAAGCACATAAGTATGATTTGCCAATATATTATCGTGTAGTAACAGGAATGAAACCACTACTATCAAGAATTACTTCATTAGGGTTTGATATTGTAGAAGGCTTTGAACCAGAACTCTCAGACTGCTCGAATCAAGATATTCATGATGCTTTTAAAGATAAAACATGTGTTTGGACAGGAGTTAGTTCTCCTATTTGTTTAGGACATAGTGATGATAAAAAAGTTAGACAAGCAGTAAGAGAATGTATGGAAATATTTAGTGATACTCCATTTATATTAGGAGTAACAAATAGTATAAGAAATCATTGGTCATTTGATAATACTTTGGCTTTAGTTGATGAATATAAAAAGCTAATTAGATAGAACTTCTTCATCAACAGGTGATATGCCACCATGTATTTCTATTTGAGTGTAAGGTCGATAGTAACTATCTGATACCTTTTCTTCTCCAATTTTTACTTCTTGGTTATATATTTCTCTATATGTAATAATATGATATCCTAATTTACCATATTGAGTAATTTCAATATAATCATCAGGTTTAGTTTCATCATATTCAATCTCTATAACAAAAGGGCGTTCTTCAATAATTTCTTGATAATAGGTATAAGATATATTCGTTGTCTCATCAGTACCAATAAAGGTAAAGGTAATTGCTTGAGAAGTAATCTCTTCATCCTCGTCCTCTTCATCGATTCTTACATCATTAACTTCTACTTGTATTTTTAGAGGCCAAGAGGTTGAATTAACAAATTCAAAGTCCTTTGTTCCATATGAAACTGCAGCGTCTTGTCCAAGAGGTACATATCCTACTGTAAATTGGTGATTGCTCCTATATATAATATCTAAGTTATAATCAAGTACTGCATTATATAAAGTAGATGATACTTGACATATACCACCACCAATACCATCTATTATTTCTCCATTGGAATATACGTGTGCTACCTGATAACCTTTTTCAGCACTTCTCTCACCAACTACTTCATTAAAAGAGAACATTTCACCTGGTGCTAAAACTAAACCATTTATTTCACTTGCTGCTAAAGCAATATTAATACTTCTATTAAAACTATTTTCGCTTACAATTGAAAAAATAGTTTCATAGATAGCTAATTCATCTTTAAACAATTTTTCTTGTAATTCACTTGCATAAATAGTTGGATTAACAGATTCAATAACAACTGTGAAATCGTTATATTTTGTAAGCAATTCAGCAACATACTTTTTATTAACTGTCTGTCCATATTTTTCTTTTACTATTGAAACATTATTTTCATTATATGTATAAAAAGCATTAATAGCATCGCTATGCACTAAATTATAAATTCTTTTTGAAGTAATTATAAAAGGAAATTGTTCCGTATTTTCTATTTTTATTATTGAACTATCTAATGAATGAATGTGTTGTTCTATACTTTTAATTAATGGTTGCTCTACTATCTTTATTTCACTGCTTCCAACATGAATAATAACTCGATCAGGATAAACATCTATAAAGCTATTATCAATCTCTCGTTCTATATCATTCTTTAAAAGTCTTACTATTTCAGTAATTTTTGTATGATCATAACTTGTGATTGAAGAATAATATACTGGAGTGGATTTTATTAAATAATTAATAACACGTTGTAGTTTGTTTCCAACTCTACCTAATTGATAGGCATTATTAATAGCTAATTCATTATCATATGTATATGAAGTATCAGCTAATACAAAAGTTCGCTCATAATCACCCCATATAAAATTAAGAGGAATATTGTCATATATATCACTATTATAGTTATATACTTTACTAGTAGCTTGTTCTTTTGTTAAACCGCCAACGTAGACATTATCAACATAAACATGATCCCTTATTGTATCGTCTGCTAATTTTTTATCTATATAAGATAAACCAAAATAGCTTACAATACATAATGTAACTATTACAAGAATTAATATAATTCCTGTAATGTTTCCTTTTTTAATGTTTTTAACCCTAGTTTTCAATAATATACTCCTACATTTTTGCTAATTATTAAAGGTTATTATACAATAGAATACCTTAAAAAAACAACAGTTAAACGGAAGAATAATATGAATGATTTTAATAAAAAAGAATTTTCTAAATTATGCCAGAAATATTCAGGTTCTCATATAATACAAAAAAAAGAATTACGTCTTGAAAGCAAGAAATATTTTTTATCTTTGACTAACAGTATAAACAATGATAGACGTGGAGAAGTGGTTTTTTGTGTTATAAAAGACAAAAAGATTATTACAATAAGAAGTAGCGAATATCCAAAAGGTGTATTTAGAATACCTACAGGTGGAATAAATTATGGTGAAGATATTGAACAAGCAGTTATTAGAGAAGTTATGGAAGAACTTGGAGTACAAACTAATATAACCTCCTTTGAAGGAGTTATAAAATGGACTTTTTCTCACAGAAAAAAACATGTTAATTTTTACTCATATTTATTCATATTAGAATATAAAAGTGGTACCTTATTAGTAGATGCTTTAGAAGATGAAGTGAGTGAAGTAAAGTTATGTACAAGTAAAGAACTTAATGGTATTTCAAACTACTTATTAACATTACAATCATTCTGGGATGACTGGGGACGATTCAGATATGAAACTACAAATTTCGCCTATATATCATTAAATAAAAATAATAAATAATAAAACTTTGACCTTAGTTGAATTTGACTATTATTCTAGGTTAATTGTGAAAATATTCACACTTTATAAATACTATATAATATGTTAAAATATCTTGTAGTTATTAATAGCGCTTATTTTATAAAACTTAAGCGTAAAACATAGAATAAGATTAAAGGAGATTTACTATGAGTAAGGTTATGAAAACCATGGATGGCAACACAGCCGCCGCACATGTTGCTTATGCATTTACGGATGTGGCAGCAATCTATCCAATCACACCTTCATCACCAATGGCAGAGTATGTTGACGAGTGGGCCGCATATGGTCAGAAAAACATTTTCGGTCAAGAAGTAAAAGTTATTGAGATGCAATCAGAAGCAGGAGCTGCTGGAACCGTACACGGTTCATTACAAGCAGGTGCCTTAACTACTACTTTTACAGCTTCACAGGGATTATTATTAATGATTCCTAATATGTATAAAATTTCAGGAGAATTATTACCAGGAGTATTCCATGTTAGTGCTCGTGCAGTAGCAGGACATGCTTTATCAATTTTTGGCGACCATTCTGATGTAATGGCTGCAAGACAAACAGGGTTTGCTATGATCGCTTCAGGTAGCGTTCAAGAAGCTATGGATTTAGCGGGTGTAGCTCATTTAAGTGCTATTAAAAGTCGTGTACCTTTCCTTCACTTCTTTGACGGATTTAGAACATCTCATGAAATTCAAAAAATTGAAGTAATGGATTATGAAGATTTAAAGAAATTAATTGATTTTGATGCTGTTAAAGCTTTTAGAAAAAATGCATTAAATCCAGAGCATCCAGTTTTAAGAGGAACAGCACAAAACCCAGATATTTTCTTCCAAGCTAAAGAAGTATCTAATAAATTCTATATGGCAATACCTGCTATTGTAGAAGATTATATGAAAGAAATTACAAAAATCACAGGTAGAACATATAACTTATTTGATTATCATGGTGCTCCTGACGCTACAAATGTAATAATCGCTATGGGATCTGCTACAGATACAATGGAAGAAGCAGTTGATTACTTAGTTGATAAAGGCGAAAAAGTTGGATTATTAAAAGTTAGATTATACAGACCTTTCTCAATTGATCATTTCTTAAAAGCTTTACCAGATAGTGTTGAAAAAATTGCAGTTATGGATAGAACTAAAGAACCTGGCTCAGTTGGCGAACCATTATATGTTGATGTTTGTGCTTCTTATTCAGGTGACAAAAATGCTCCTATAATTGTTGGTGGTAGATATGGACTTGGTTCAAAGGATACTACACCTGATCAAATTATTGCAGTATTTACTAATTTAAAAGCAGATGTACCAAAGAATGGATTTACTATTGGAATTAATGATGATGTAACTCATTTATCATTACCATTAGGAGAAGCATTAGACACTACACCTAAAGGAACAGTTAATTGTAAGTTCTGGGGATTAGGTGGAGACGGTACAGTTGGTGCTAATAAAACTCTATTAAAATTATCGGTGACCATACTGATAAATATGCACAAGCATATTTCTCATATGACTCTAAAAAATCTGGTGGAATTACAGTATCTCATTTACGTTTTGGTGATAAACCAATTAAATCTACTTACTTAATATCAAAAGCAGACTTTGTTGCTTGTCATCAACAATCATATTTAGGAAAATATGATATGGTTTCTGATATTAAACCAGGTGGTGCTTTCTTATTAAATACCACATGGACTAAAGATGAATTAGAAATGTATATTCCAAATGATGTGAAAGCATACATTGCCAATAATAATATTGAATTTTATACAATTAACGGTATTGCAATTGGTGAAGAAATTGGTTTAGGCCAACGTATTAATATGGTGTTAATGAGTGCTTTCTTTAAACTAGCAAAAATTATTCCAATGGATCAAGCTGTTGATTATATGAAACAAGCAATTAAAAAGTCATATGGTAAAAAAGGTGACAAAATTGTTAGTATGAACAATGAAGCGGTTGAACAAGGTATTAATGCTTTACATAAAGTAAAAGTTCCAGAAACTTGGAAAACATTAAAAATGGATGTAGGTGAATTATCAGTGGGAACAGACTTCTATAGAGATGTTGCCAATGTAATGAACATGCAAAAAGGTGATACTTTACCTGTAAGTGCATTTGTAGGAATTGAAGACGGAACATTCCCACAAGCTTTAACACAGTTTGAAAAACGTGGCGTTGCTGTTACTGTACCTGAATGGAACATGGATACTTGTATTCAATGTAATCAGTGTGCATATGTTTGTCCTCATGCAGTTATAAGACCTTTCTTATTAGATGAAACTGAAAGAGCAAATGCTCCTAAAGGTTTTGAAAGTAAAAAAGCCTTAGGAAAAGGAATGGATGAATTAACATTTAGAATACAAGTATCAACCTTAGATTGTATGGGTTGTGGTAGTTGTGCTGATGTTTGTCCTTCAAAAGTTAAATCATTAGTAATGAAACCAATTGAAACACAAACAGATCAGATTCCACTTTGGGAATTTTCTGAAACAATTAGTGAAAAAGATACTACTTTAAATAAGTTCTCTGTTAAGGGTAGCCAATTTAAAACACCATATATTGAATTTACAGGAGCATGCGCAGGTTGTGGTGAAACACCTTACATGAAACTTGTAACTCAGTTATACGGAGATAGAATGATGATTGCTAATGCAACTGGTTGTTCTTCAATCTGGGGTGGATCTGCACCATCAACACCATTTGCCGTTGATAAAAATGGTAATGGCCCAGCATGGGCTAACTCATTATTTGAAGATAATGCTGAGTATGGTCTTGGTATGTTTATTGGAGTTGAACAAATAAGAGGCAGAATACAAGACTTATGTCAAATGTTAGTAGATGATGAAAGTGCTTGTGATGGATTACAAGAAATAGCTCAAAAATGGATTGATAATAGATATATTGGTGAAAACACAAGAGTTATAAAAGATGAGTTTATTGGTAAATTGCTAAAACGAAGCGCTGCATGTGCAGGTGGTAAAGACATTAATGAAATTACTGATGAATTAATTGAAAAGCAAGATTACATGATAAAGAGATCACAGTGGATTGTTGGTGGAGAC
>JAUUZV010000221.1 GCA_030592085.1 Clostridia bacterium
CTCTAGCTTTTTCAATAGTCATTCCTTTATGTTTTCTAATCTCTGTTAATTTTTGGGCATATAATTCATATTGTTCAAATTTAGAAATATCCACAATTTTTGCATCACTAATATCTAAACCTTTACTATCTTTCATTATTTTATCTTTATTACCAATTAAAATAACATTAGCAATACCTTGCTTAAGTATTTCTTCTGTAGCTTTTAGTGTTCTAATATCTTCACTTTCTGGTAAAACAATAGTTTTTCTATCACTTTTCGCTTTTAATATCATTGATTCTAAAAAATTCATGCCTTTTTCCTCTTTCTACTATGCAAAATCCTTATAAATTATACAATACTTTTTGCTTTATTTACAGTTTATTTCAAATTATTTAACTTATTTACAAGCATTTTATTAACAGTTTGTGGGTTTGCTTTACCTTTAGTTTGTTTCATCACTTGTCCCATAAGAAAACCAATGGCTTTTTTCTTGCCTTGTCGGTAGTCATCTACTGATTGTTGGTTGGCACTAATGATATCATCGATAATCTTAATAAGTGCTCCCTCATCATTCATTGTAGCTAAATTTTTCTCTTGAACAATCAATATTGGATCTCTTGGATCTTCATACATAAATTTAATTACACTACTTGCCATATTCTTTGAAATAGTTCCTTTTGAAACTAATTCAATTACCATTGCAAGTTGTTCACCTGTAAATGGAGGTAATAAGTCATCATGAATATTCATTAACTTCATTACATCACCCATTATATAATTAGAAACTTTTTTAGGAGAAGCTCCATGGTTAACAGCTTTTTCAAAAAAGTCTGATATATCTTTTGAATTAGTTAATATTTTAGCGTCATATTCTGGCAATTTATAATCATTAATATATCTATTTATTCGTGCTTGTGGTAATTCTGGAAGTGAATTTTTAATTATAACAATCTCTTTTTCGCTCACTTTAATTGGCACTAAATCAGGTGCTGGAAAATATCTATAATCATGTGCTTCTTCTTTACTTCTCATTGAAAAGCTTTTTCCTAAATCATCATCCCAGCGCCTAGTTTCTTGAGTAATTTTATTTCCACTTTCAATCTCTTTAATTTGCCGTTTTTCTTCATGTTTAGCAGCTCGAAGAATAGATTTAAATGAATTTAGATTTTTCATTTCTGTTCTAGTACCCAAAGCTTGCTGTCCTATTGGTTTAACAGATAGATTTACATCTGCTCTAAGTGAACCTTCTTGCATTTTACAATCAGATATTTCAATATATTGCATAATTGAGCGTATTTTTTCTACATAGACTTTTGCTTCTTCAGCAGAACGTAAATCTGGCTCACTAACAATTTCAATTAATGGAACACCACATCTATTATAGTCAATTAGCGAACCTGTTCCTAATTCATCATGAATTAGTTTTCCAGCATCTTCTTCCATGTGAATCCTAGTAATCCCAATTCGCTTTGTTTCTCCGTTAACGTCTATATCAATATATCCATTTTCACATATAGGCAAATCAAATTGAGATACTTGATAAGCTTTTGGTAAATCTGGATAAAAATAGTTTTTCCTATCCATTTTTGAGAAATTAGCAATGTTACAATTTGTAGCTAATCCAGCTTTTATTGCAAAATCTACTACTTTTCTATTCATAACTGGTAATGTTCCTGGCATACCTGTACATATTGGACAGCAATGAGTATTTACATCTCCACCAAAAGCTGTGGTACAAGTACAAAATATTTTTGTATCAGTAGCTAACTCTATATGAATTTCTAATCCCATTACTACTTCATATTTCATTTTGCCACCTCTTGTTCATATGCGTAAGCCAATTGAAGAAGTGTTGTTTCATCAAATGCTTTTCCAATTAACTGTAATCCAATGGGAAGTTTTTGGCTATCAAAACCACAAGGGATTGAAATAGCTGGTAATCCTGCAATATTAACAGATACAGTATAAATATCTCCTAAGTACATTTCCAATGGATCATCTTTCTTCTCTCCAATTCCATAAGCTGTAGTAGGAGCAGTTGGTCCTATTATTCCATCATATGTTTCAAAAAGTTTATCAAATTCATTTTTAATAAGTGTTCTAACTTGTAATGCTTTTTTATAGTATGCATCATAATATCCTGAACTTAAAACATAAGTTCCTAACATAATGCGCCTCTTAACTTCTTCCCCAAAACCTTCGCTTCGGCTATTTTTATATAATTCTAGTAAGTTATTAAAATTTTCACTTCTGTATCCATATTTAACTCCATCATATCTAGCTAAATTAGAACTAGCCTCAGCAGATGAAATAATATAATATGCAGCGATTGCATAATCAGTAAATTGTAAATCAACCTCTTCTACAATAACTCCCATTTTCTCATATACTTTTATAGCATTTAATACTGATTGTTTAACATCGGAAGCTAACCCTTTGGATAAATAGTTTTTTGGTATTGCTAATTTCTTGTTTTTAACATCATTTTTCATATTTACGGTGTAATCGCTTATTCCACTATCTGAACTAGTAGAATCAAACTTATCAATCCCTGCTATACCATTTAAAACAAGTCCTGCATCTTCTACAGTTTTAGTTAATGGTCCAATCTGATCAAGTGATGAAGCAAAAGCTACAAGTCCATTTCTAGAAATCGTTCCATAAGTTGGTTTTAATCCTACAATTCCACAAAATGATGCTGGTTGTCTTATTGAACCACCTGTATCAGAGCCTAAAGCATACACTGCCATGTCTGAAGCAACACTAGCTGCTGAGCCTCCTGACGACCCTCCTGGCACTTTTGTAATGTCATGTGGATTAGTAGTTGTTTTTTGAAAATATGAGTTCTCTGTAGATCCACCCATAGCAAACTCATCTAAATTAACTTTTCCTAGAATTATAGCATTTTGATTATTAAGTTTTTCTACAACAGTTGCATTATATGGTGGAATAAAATTTTCTAATATTTTTGAACCACAAGTTGTTTTAATATCCTTTGTACAAATATTATCTTTTAAAGCCATTGGAATCCCCGTAAGATATGTTCCTTGTTTGTTATTTATTTTTTCTTGTGCACTCTTTGCTGCTATCATTGCTTGTTCTTTACATAACGTTATGTAAGCTCCAACTTGTTGATCATTTTTTTCAATATTCTCATAATATAAACTTGTCAGTTCAACAGCTGATATTTCTTTATTTATTAACATTTGATGATATTTTAAAATGGTCATTCTTTTCTCCAATTACTCAACAATTTTTGGAACTTTAAAAGCTCCGTTTTCATGGTTAGGTGCATTTTTTAGCAACTCACTTCTATTATATGAAGGTTTGACCAAATCATCTCTAAAAACATTACTAATAGGTTTAACATGTTCCATTGGAACTACATTATTAGTGTCTAACTCATTTAATTGTTCCATATACTTTAAAATCTGGTCCATTTGACCAGCCATCTTTAAAGCCTCTTCATCTGTAAATGTTAATCGTGATAAGTTTGCCACATAATTAACGGTTTCTTTTGTTA
>JAUUZV010000184.1 GCA_030592085.1 Clostridia bacterium
AATATAACCAACCAAATGAATATATAACATTCTTAGGATATGAGTGGTCAGGTACTACACCTGTTGGAGGAGACCATAATATTTACTTTTTAAATGATGATCAAAAATTACATAGAAGTTATCATTGGCAAATAGACATGGAAAAGAGAGATGGTAGTGAGAGAAACCCTGTATCTAAATTATTTGATGAGTTTAGAGGACGAGATGATGTAATGGCAGTACCTCATGTAGGTGGGCGATATGGCAATCTAGATTACTTTGATAGTGAGTTTATTCATAATGTGGAAATACATTCTCACCATGGTACATTTCAATGGATGTTAGAAGATGCACTTAAAAAGGGACTAAAAGTAGGTGTTGTAGCGGCTAGTGATGATCATACTTGTCGCCCTGGGTTATCATACCCTACTAGAGTGACCTCACGTGGTGGCTTTGTATCTTTTGATGTAATCGGTGGGTATACAGGTGTTTATGCAAAAAGCCTTACAAGAAAGGCTATCTGGGATGCCTTAACCGTAAGACATTGTTATGGTACAACAGGGGAGCGGATAGTTTTAGATGTTAAATGTGATGATTTTGTAATGGGAGATGAGTTTAGTATTAACAAACCTCCTATCATAGATATATTTACAGCAGGTACTGATAATATTAGTGAAGTAGAAATTAAGAGAGGATTAGAAACAATATATAGGTATTCTGATACACTACCTATTAAAAAGGATACTATTAAAATACAATGGAGCGGTGTAAGAGTTAGAAGCCGTGGTAAGAAAACTAATTGGGATGGTAATATAACAATTAAAAATGGAAGTATAAGAAATATTAAACCATTTGCTTTTAATCAACCAGATGAAGGTGTTAATTTATTATCTAATCAAGAAATAACTTTTAAATCAAATACATCTGGTGATATTGATGGTATAGAAGTGGAACTTGATTATAATGAAAATACTAAACTTGTTTTTAATACATTACCTATTTCATTTACGATGTCAATTGATGAACTTAAAAAAGGTAGAGTAACAAAACAAGCAGGAGGAGTTAATCTTTTAGTTGAAGTAGACTTTGCAAAGAAAGAAACAAGTAATAATGTACAATTATCATTTGAAGATAAAAACATAGAAAAAGGAATAAATCCTTACTGGGTTAAAGTAACACAAAGTGATGGCCATATGGCATGGTCTAGTCCTATGTATATAGAATATTAAAAGTAAAACATAATACAAAATAAATAAAGTAACATTAGTTTCTATTATATAAAGTGCCCTACAAATATAGTTAATTTCTATAATTGTAGGGCATAATAGGAGATTTTTAATGGAATTAATATTAAAAGGTGTTCTACAAGAAGAACTGAATAGAGCAAGTAGAAGTTTGTTTGTGTACAATGAAAAATTAAAAGATTATCCACAAGGGAAGCTTGTTACTAAAAGAAGAAAAAATAATTATGTAAATTATCTTGTATATAGAGAAGGTAGCAAGGTTAAATCTGATTATGTCAAAAAAGGTGAAATTGATGATATACAGATACTTATAGCTAAAAGAAACGATATTAAAATTCAAATCAAATTACTTAAGCAACAAATTTGTGATTTAGAAAAAATATTAAAAATAAATAAGAACAGGAATGGAAAAATATAAAAAGGAATAAATCCTTACTAGATTAAAGTAACACAAAGTGACGGCCATATAGCATGGTCTAGTCCTATGTATATTAATTATTCTAAATGATTTTTTATAAGATTTATTTTTTTGATTCTTCAATTAATTGTAATAATTGTTTTAATGTTTGTGAAAGATAATCTTTATCAATTGTATAATAGACTTTTTTGTGTTTAACACTACGACCTGCTAAACCACCTAGTTTAATTGTGTCCATATGATAAGACACTGTTGAGATACTTAAACCACATGCTTTTGCGATTTCACCTACATACATATCTTTTTCTAATAGCATTTTCATTATCTTAAGTCTATTTTTATCAGCAAATGCTTTGAAAAAATCTTCTTTGATAAATACATCAGCTGGATTACCACATCTATTAACAAATCTTTCATAATTATTCCCAAGAATTATAACTCTATATGAAGGAGATAATGTGGTAAAAAACCCATTTTCATAGAGTAATGAACATGTAACTATTATATCTCTATTCTCATCTTTGAAAAAATTTGATGAGATACATTTTAATTCTGAAAAAACAAAATGTTCACTATCTTTTGAAATCTTTGCTTGAAATAACTTCTTAAGACTTGATAAAGAACTTGTATTATCAAGATATACTTTATCAATTGCTTTTTTTGCATTCTCACATAGTAATTTTAAAGGAATGAGAATTTGATTAGGATTATTTATCATACCAGTTAATTCCCATTTTTGTTTAGGTAACATATCTAATGAAGAAATAAATGAAAAAACTTTTTTAAATTAATTGATTCAAAACTTGAGAGATCAGACGGTGAAACCTTTCCATTAGAAAGTGTTAATAAGATGATTGAATTTAGCGATGTTAGTTATTCATATAACGAAAACGAAAATTTAATATCTAAATGCACATTTACTATTGAAAAAGGTAAAAAAACAGCACTGGTTGGTGCAAGTGGTAGTGGAAAAACAACTATCTTTAAATTACTTTGTGGATTTTATGACACCTATGAGGGGGATATAAGTATTGGAAATTTTAATCTATCAAAATGGAAATTATCTGAAGCAAGAAAATATATATCTATTGTAGGACAAGATATTTATCTTTTTAATGACACAATTATTGAAAATATTAGATTAGGGAATATAAATGCAAGTGATATTGAAGTGAAAAATGCAGCAAAAAAAGCTTATGCACATGAATTTATATTAAATACGAAAAATGGATATAATACGATTGTTGGGGAACGAGGTATACAGCTCTCAGGTGGACAACGACAAAGGATTGCTATTGCTAGAGCAATATTAAAAGATGCACCAATTATATTATTAGATGAACCCACATCAGCCCTTGATACTAAAGCTGAGTACTATGTACAACAAGCCATAGAAAATCTAGAAAAAGAAAAAACAGTATTTGTTATTGCTCATAGATTATCAACAATTATTAATTCAGATAAAATTCTTGTGTTAGAAAACGGAAAGATTATTGAAAAAGGTAAACATAAAGAGTTAATTAAAAATGGTATGAGATATAAAGAACTTTATAAGACACAAATAATTGAGGAGGTAAAAGGTAATGAAACAATCATTTATTAGAGATTATAAAAGATTTTTTAACCTTCTTGAAGATAGGAAAGGGAAATACATTAGTACAACACTTTTAGCAAGTTTTTCTTGGGCATTTGGTATTTTGCTTGATTCGTATGCCATAAAAATTATTATTGATTTCTTTGTTAATAATGATAAAACACTTTTAATAAATGCAATAGTAGTTGTAATTTTGAAGATACTTATAGATGGGCTTATTAATCCACTTACAATGAATGTTGTACAAAAACAACAAGAAATTATTATGAGAGATATTAGAAAGAGAGCATTTACTCATCTTCAAAAATTACCTGTGTCATATTTTTCTAAAAAGCATAGTGGTGAAATTATGGTGAAAATAAATTCAGATGTTGAATCGCTGCAAACTGCTTTAATGAGTTTTCATAAGTTTTTATCAGTCATAATATCAATGGTTGTAGCAATTCCATATTTTATTTATCTAGATGTGAGATTATTCTCAATTGCACTATTAATGGGTATTATCTTTTTGGTTATTACATTAAAAGCACTTACTCCATTAAGAATTGCAAATAAGAAAATTAGAGATCATATTTCAGAAATATCTAAAACAGTAACAGAGAATGTTTCAGGATTTAATGTTATTAGAATGTTTAATCTAGAAGGATTGTTTAAAAGTAAATTAAATAAAAATTTGGATGACTTATATATACAACAAAAAAAATACAGTAACTTAGAAGGAATACTAGGATTTGCAGGTATACTTATATGGCGTGCTGGAAGTACAGCAATTGCTTCATTTGGAGCTTGGTTTGCTATAAATAAAACAATAGAAATTGGTGTGCTTGTAGCGGCTGTGCGAATCACTACAAATATTATATATTTAATTATTGAAATGGGACAAGTACCAGCTGAACTACAAAAATCATTTACAGGAACAGATCGATTATATGAATTATTTGATGCTAAGATTGAACCTATAACTTATAAACACATTTCAGGAAATAATCTAAATGCAGCGATTTATATAAAAGATATTTGTTTTTCATACAATAAAGGTAATGGGGTAATTAATAATTTATCTTTAACAATAAAAAAGAATCAAACCATTGCATTAGTAGGTGATAGTGGTGGTGGAAAAAGTACTTTACTTAAAATTCTATTAGGACTATATGGTGCAAATAGTGGAGAAATTTCTATTAATGGAAAGGGGTTAAATGAATATTCATTAAAAGAACTTCGTAAATTAATTGCATATGTACCACAAAATGCTTATGTATTTAATGGCACAATAAAAGAAAATATATTATATGGAAATAATCAAGCTACCAAAGAAGATGTTATTGAAGCTGCTAAAAAAGCAAATGCCCATGATTTCATTATAAATAAACCAAAAGGCTATAATAGTATTGTAGGTGAAAGAGGAATAAAACTTTCTGGTGGAGAACGACAAAGAATTGCAATAGCACGAGCGATTGTTAAAGATGCTCCATTTTTATTACTAGATGAAGCAACTTCAAGTTTGGACAATGAATCAGAAGTATTGATACAAAAAGCTCTGGATGAATTACTAGTTAATAAGACAAGTATTATAGTGGCTCATAGATTATCAACAATAGAACATGCTGATGTTATATATTATATAAAAGAGGGAAAAGTAGAAGAAAAAGGAACTCATCAAGAATTACTTGATAAGAGAGGACTATATTCAGAGTTATATTA
>JAUUZV010000202.1 GCA_030592085.1 Clostridia bacterium
TAAATCTTTTTGCTATTATATCATACCAGTTCAATTTCGCCTATAACACCTAATTCATCACCTATAATAGCTAATACTCCAATAATCCCCTTTATATTATATGCTTTTTCAATAGCTTTAATAATATCATCCTTTGTTAAAATTTTATTACAAGTTGCTGTAGCAACTGCATCTGCTAATGCTGTATCCTTAGATAGTACAACCACTGCATCTGCCTTTCCAAAACTAAGTGAATGACCAACAGTACCACTTGATGTACATACACCAATGGGAAATTTCTCTTTCTTTATTTTAATGATTACTTTACCTGTTAATGGTGAATCACCAGCATAAATACCAATTCTTCTATCACTTGTAGATTGCATATATATGTCACCACCATTTTCAACAACAACATTTCTTGAGTGCTTTTCTAGACTTTTTCCCACATACTCTGCAATCGTACCTGCAACAGCTGCAAATGGACCTACATTTGCTATTTGCCCCGCTTTAAGCATTTGATTAATTAAATGGTTACTAACCTTGTTATCTACTATAGGAACTAGCGATGTTTTAAAATCTTCATTTAAATCAATATAGTCGCGAATAGTTTTCCTAGCTTTCATTATTGCAATATACGCTTTTTCATCTAAATTGTTATCACAACTAATTGACAAGTCAGTCTCCCCTACACTCACTGAAAAAGTACATAGGTCATTATTTAATAATTCACGGTAAAATCGTTTTTCATACATAATAATATAAAAGCGACCATTGCTGGTCGCTTATCCTTACAGTTCTACATCAATAACGCCAATGGGGCATGCCTTGATACAAAGTTCACAAACCAAACATTTTTCCTTATCAAATTGTAATTCATCTTGTTTATTCATAGTTAATGCACCTGACGGACATACAGCAGTACATGCGCCACAATCAATACATTCTTCTTCATCTCTTATAATAAACTTATTATATTTTTTATAAACAATGCCAACTTCATTTAAATATTTTAAAGCATCTCTCACATTTTTATCTTGACCACTAATTTCAGTAATTAAATTACCTTCACTCCCGTAGTTTATATCTGCATGAAGAATATTAAACATGACATCAAATTTTTTAACTAGTTCATATGTTATAGGTCGAGATAATTGGTTCTTTGTATAATAAATTTTAATCTTTTCTTTTGTCATATTATTTCATCTCCCTTATTTCAAGTTTATGTATCTTATCTTCTCTAGGAAGAGGTGTTACTGCTTCTGATAAAGTGAAATTAGAATGTTGTATCCAATCTTTTAATGTGTTTGCAATTTCTCTAGCTCTTGGCAAACTTGATAAAGGAGCTGTTAACACTTGTTTACCTTTAAACTCAACTGATCCACTTCGTAATTGCTCATAATTATATGAAACATCATAGGTTTCATTACCACTTTTATCTACAAGAGGTGTATAAATATCTTTATTAGAGATTGTTGTATATTTTAACATTTCTTCATCAAGAATAGGTATTGGAATACCAATGCCCACAAAGAGACTAACACCATAATTATGGTACCTTGCACCTTTTACATATCGAGTGCTCATATCTTTTAAATCACCTGTAACAGCAATGGTACCTGCTAAACTAGTTGGCACACCATTTTCTCCACGTTTTTGAGAAGGGTTATGTTGTGTCCCTTGCCATGAAACATAACCAATTGCACCACCTAAGAAAATTTTCGTTCCAATACCTATGGTTCTATAATATGGATCATTTATTAATGGACTAAGTTCTCCAGCTGTTGAATAAGTAATATTTCCATACTTTGGTAATAAAGTTCCCATATATGTATATATTGTTTTATTAGTAGAATTAATGGCTGCTGGATAATTCTGATATGCATTTCTAGGATTATACATATATGCCTGATTAACGTTATATTTATTTATTGTAGTTAATATTTCTTTTCTAGGGTAACAATCAGTCCCATGGCTTCTTGCATAAAGTTTAATATCTTTACCTGCAATAAAATCTTCAATTACATGTCCACCGCCATATTGCATTCCTTGAGTACTAGATAATTCAGCTGCTCCAATAAATATATCAACAGCTGCTAATCCTGCATATGCAGGTACATCATTTAAAGTAACATTTTGCATTTTAATGGGTGGATTAGAATGGCCTGTATTTATAAAAGCACCAGAAGAGCACATAGGTCCAAAAGTTCCAGTGGTTACAACATCAATTTCAGCCGCAGCTTTTTTAAGCCCTTTTTCCTTAACAATTGAAATAACTTCTTCAGCAGTTACAACAACGGCTTTTCCTTTTTTAATTTTATCATTAATCTCTGCAATAGTTTTCATGGATTATTCTCTTCTCTTTTTATAACATTATATGCAATAAGTATAGTTTTGTAAATGTTATAAACTAATAATATTACTTTCTAGATAAAAGAACTAACGATAGCTGAAATTCCTGAAACTATCAAAATAAAAAGAACAATTTTTTTAAACACTTTTTCATCCACTTTATGTGATAAATAATTGCCAAGTAAAGCTCCAATTAAAGAAGCAGGTATTAAGTATATTGCCATTGATATAACAGCAGGTGTAACCATTTGATTAAAAAATAAACTTGCAATTGCAAAGGTGCTTGTAAAAAAGAAAAAGAGAGTCAAATTTCCACGGAATTCATGTTTTTCATGTTGCTGATTCTGTAAGAAAAAAACAACAGGTGGGCCACCCATTGATAATAATCCTGAAAACAAACCACTACTAAATCCAGCAATACCATATGAAAGATGATTTTCTTTAATCTTTAATTTTATTTTTGTACCAAGCATAATAGCACTTAAAATAACTATTATTCCCATACCTATTTTAAGTTGAGTTACAGGTGCAATTGATAATAATTGAACACCAATTAAAATACCAATAACTCCCATAATAATCATAACCCATATTTGTTTAAAATTACTATATTTAATTGTTCTTATTAACATATATGTATTTGCAAAAATACTAGATAAAATTACAATAGCAATAACTTCATTTACAGGTATAAACAAAGAAAGTATTGGTGTTGCTACCAATGACTTTCCAAATCCTGTAATGCCTTGTAAGGCATAGGCAAATATAATAACTACTATTCCTACTACAATAACTAAGTCCATCTAATTCCTTTATAATTCATTTTATTATGAATGAATTCCAGCTTCCGTAACTTTTCCTTGATCTTTTGTAATAATTATTTGTTCAACTTTAAGGTTGCGTATCTTTGAAACTAATGCAACTTCTAATACTTGATCAAGATGAGAAACAGGAATTACCTCTAAATGGTTCATTACTGTTTCAGGAACATCTCGTAAATCTTTTTTGTTTTCAAATGGAATTAATACTGTTGTCATTCCAGCTCGCCTTGCTGCTGTTAATTTCTCTTTTAATCCACCAATTGGTAGTATGCGCCCACGTAATGTAATCTCCCCTGTCATTGCTACATTTTTTTTAACAGGAATTAAAGTTAATGCTGATATAATTGCTGTAGCTAAAGTGATTCCAGCTGACGGGCCATCTTTTGGAACAGCTCCCTCTGGTATATGAATATGGATATCTTTAGTCTTATAGAAATCTTTTTCAATACCTAACTTATCAGTTTTTGAACGAATATATCCTAAAGCAGCTTTTGCAGATTCTTTCATTACATCACCTAGTTGACCTGTAAGTTCAAAATTACCGCTACCTGGCATCACATTTACTTCTATTGACAGTGTATCTCCGCCAACATAAGTCCATGCTAAACCTCTAACGATTCCAACTTCATCTTGATCAAATGCTAATTCATAACTAAATTTAATTGGTCCAAGATATTCTGCTAGATTTCTTACACCAATAGTAATACTCTTTTTATTTTTTTCTAATAAATTAGTAGCAACTTTTCGACATAGAGATGCAATCTCACGTTCTAAACTTCTAACACCTGATTCTCTTGTATATCCTTGTATTACATTCATAAGAGCTTCATCTGTGATTTTCATTACTGATTTTTTTAATCCATGTTTTTCGTATTGTTTTGGGATGAGATGATTTTTTGCTATATGAATTTTTTCTTCTCCTGTATATCCTGACACCTCAATGATTTCCATACGATCTAGTAATGCTCTTGGTATTGTATCAATTGTATTAGCCGTTGTTATAAACATAACCTGACTTAAATCAATAGATACTTCTAGGTAATGATCTCTAAATGAATTATTTTGCTCAGCATCTAATACTTCTAACATTGCTGAAGCTGGATCTCCTCTAAAATCATTACCCATTTTATCTACTTCATCAAATAAAA
>JAUUZV010000232.1 GCA_030592085.1 Clostridia bacterium
AATTCTTCTCCACCATATCTCATTAAAATATCACTTTCTCTTAGGGTTGAATTTGCAATTTGAGAAATAGCAATTAAGATTTTATCTCCAACCATATGACCATATGTATCATTAACCTTTTTAAAGTCATCTAAATCAATCATCATAATTCCAAGAGGATTTTGATTTCTAACACTTCTAATATATTCTTCTTTTAATCTCTTCATTCCAAATCGTCTATTATATGCTCTAGTTAATGGATCAATAGCAACTAACTCTTGTAACTGAGTATGTTCTATTGAATTATTTATTGCTAAAGCAAAAGTATTAGTAAACAAACTAACTTGCTTTTTATTTGAATAGTTAAATAACTTATCACTAGCTAATATCAATACCCCTAATGCTATTCCCTTATATATAATTGGTTCCATGATTATTTCAACAGGAGCAAAACTAACTAATACATTATCGATTTTAACATTTTCAGGATTCATCATGGTGATTTGTTTTCCAGTATTATAGACTTCTAAAACACCTTCATGTGTTTGTAGTGATGATGGATTTGCAATTCTTTTTGCATCAGCAACATAAAGTTCACCATTTTTTTCTAATAAAATTGCACCTGCATTTGCCTGTAAATGCACCATTATATATTTTAAAGAATTTTGAGATAAAAAGCTTATATTTAAATTAGTAGTTAACATAACTTGATAATCATGTAATAGTTGTTGTGTCTGCATTGATTCAAATAGCGAATTTGTTAAATTATTAAAAGCTTGCGCACTTTTCCCAATCTCATCAACTGACTCTACTTTTATTAAACAATCTTCAAGCTGACAATCTTCTTTAATAGTTTCATCATAATCAACTAGATTTTTTTCTACTTTACTCATACCTTTAATTAATACTTTTAATTTTTTACCAATAACTCCTTTGGCTAATAAAATATTAACTAATCCAACAATTATTCCAGCAATAACACAAAGAATAATAAAAGTTGGTTTAAGTGCAATACTTTTATCTACTCCTAACGCCATTGTGAAAAATGGGAAAACTATACCGATTACTATACCGAAAATAACCATCCATATTCCTAAATCAAGGAAATCCCTTTTAGTTAATCTCATCATATCCTCCTTAGCTTTACACATTAAGTGTAATGGTTTACGCCATTTTTAGCAACTTTTTGATATAATAGACATATGATGGGAGTTATTTATGAAAACCGTTCTAATCCCTTCTCAGGGATCATTAATTGAATACCAGGATTTATTGCTTTCACAAGAAGTAATGGCAATAGATACAGAGACCACAGGTCTTGTAGTTTTTAATAGTCAATTACGCTTATTACAAATTGCAACTTATAATACACCTGTATTTGTCATTGATCTATTTAAAATTTCAGATGAAGATAAACAAGTTATTAAAAAAATTATGAAACTAAATAATACAAAAATCTTACAAAATGCGAAATTTGATTTAAAATTTTTAAATTATAACGGTTACATAGTTGAGGGTAATATATTTGACACCATGATTGCCGGACAATTACTAAGAAGTAATAGTGGTCCTTTTCGTGTAAATCTAGCTGAATTATCAAGATTTTATTTGGGTAATGAATTAAATAAAGAAGAACAAACAAGTGATTTTTCTAGTGAATTAACAACATCTCAGTTACAATATGCTGCTAAAGATGCTCATATTCTATTAGAACTTAGAGAGGTTATGCAAAGCGATCTTCGTAAAGCAAAATTAGAAAAAATAGCAGAAATAGAATTTTCATGTATATATGCTATTGTTGATATGGAACTAACTGGTATGAAAATTGATTTGAATCCTTTATCAGCTTATACTCTTCTTGTTGAAAAACAAGTACAACACTATCATGACATTTTAGATTCATATATTGTAAATAAAGTGGTTCAACAAACTTTCTTTGGGGTTGAACAAAGTAGTTCTATAAATTTTAATTCTCAAAAACAAGTACTAACTTTTCTATATGAAAACGATATATTTTTAGACGATACTTCTCAATCATCTTTAGCTTCTTATGCAGATCACCCCATAATTATTGCGCTAAAGAACTATCGAAAAGCGTCTAAACTATATGGTTCATTTTTACAACCATTACCTAAATCAATTAACTCAAAAACTGGTAGGATCCATGCAAGTTACTCTCAAATTGGGGCATCAAGTGGTCGCATGAGTTGCCATAAACCTAATATGCAACAAGTACCCAGGGATAAAAAATTTCGTGAAATGTTTATCCCTGGAAAAGGAAATTGCTTTATTATAGCTGACTATTCTCAAGTTGAATTGCGAATAGCAGCAGAAATTGCTAATGACCCTAGAATGATAAAAGCATATAAAGAAAATGAAGATTTACACAAATTAACCGCTTCTCTTATTACTAATTCACCAATAGATACAATTACAAAAGAACAACGTCAGTCTGCTAAAGCTGTTAATTTTGGATTAATATTTGGTATGGGTTCTAGAGGATTAATGAATTATTCTAGAGACACCTATGGTATTGATATAAAACTTGAACAAGCAGATTTATTTAGAAATGAATATTTTAGAGCATATACAGGTATAAAAGCATGGCATAATAAATTAAAGAGAAATCCACCAACATCTGCAAAATCTATAACAGGTAGAAGATATTTCTACAGTGAAAAAACTGGATTTAGTAGTTTTTGTAATACTCCTGTTCAAGGAAGTGCTGCTGATATATTAAAAATCGCTTTAGGGAATCTTTATAAGAAGATTAAATACAGTGATGTTCATATAGTTGCTGTAGTTCATGATGAAATTATTATTGAATGTAAAGAA